>JAFALP010000353.1 GCA_019234175.1 Actinomycetota bacterium
GATGATGTTGCTCATGGGAAGGGGGCCCGCAGGCCGAAGGGCAGGTTAGCGGAAACTCATGCCTTTTCGGGCGCGATCAGGGCCTGCAAGACGTCTTTTCCACCCGAGAGGACGGGATCGCCGTGCGAGACGAGGATGCGCTCCAGCGGGACGTCGAGGAGCGGCAAGAGCGACTTCACGAGCTGCTTCGTCGTCGCGCCCTCGAGCCACGCGTCCGGCGCGAGGCGCAGCGGGTCGGAGCTCGCGTTCGGCTTTGCGCCGGCGCCGAGGAGCACGTCGCCGACGACGAGCGCCTTCTGTTGGGGCAGGTAGTAGACGACCTCGCCCTCGCGCGCGGTGGCGAAGGCCTTGATCCCGCCGGGCAGCTCCGGGTCCTTCTCGAATGCGTCGGTGACGACGACGCCGCGGTTCTTCAAGCGGCGGACGTCGCGGGTCGGCGCCCACACGTGCGGCGCGCCGAGCTCGCCCGCCGAGCGGGCGTGCCACCAGACGGTGACGAGGACGTGCTCGGGGTTGCGGACCTCCGGCGGAGGATCGAGCGGGTCGATGAGCACGAGGCCGTCGGGGGTGTCCACCGCCACCGCCCCCACCTCCTGCCGCCATTCCGGATGCCAGGTGGACCAGCGCTTCAGCCCTGGAGCCACCTGCTCCAGTCGGCTCATCGGAAGCCGATGCGGGTCGGGGGCCAGTACACGAAGAACACCGTGCCGATCAGGTTCTTCCGCGGGACCGACCCCCACTCCCGCGAGTCGCACGATTCCGCCCTGTTGTCGCCCATGAAGAAGTAGTCACCCTCCGGCACGTGCCAACTCTTTCCAAAATGGGAGGCATCTGACAAGCGCCGCTGGAGCTGGATGAAGGGCTCGTTCAGCTCCGTGAAGGTGTGGCCTCCGGGCTCTTCCACCCAGATGTTGCCCTTGTCGTCCTCCTTCAGCGTCTCCCCGGGCAGCCCGATGAGCCGCTTCACGAACGTTCCCCCCTCCCCGCATTTGACCGCGGCGAGCGGCGGCGTGTTGAAGACGACGATGTCGAACCGCTTCGGGGCCCCGAAGTGGAGGCAGATTCGGCAGGCGAGCACGCGGTCGCTGAAGCTCGCCTCGCAGCCGGCCGCCGGACGGGCGCAGTGGAGCGTCGGCTCCATGGACGAGGACGGGATGCGGTACGGGTTCACCACCCACGCCTTCAGCGCCAGGACGATGAGGATCGCGCCCGCGATGGTGAGCACCCAGTCGAGCGCGACGCGCCACGGGTGCGGCATGTTCGGGAAGAAGCGGGCGAGCGGGTCGCGCGACCGACGCCGCGGCGGCGGCGGCGGCTCCGGAAGCGGCTCCTCGTCGACGGGCGGCTCCTCCCAGCTCATCGCACGTGCTCCTTCCGCCACCGGTCGATGCGGGCGTGGTCGCCGGACAGGAGGACGTCGGGCACCGTCCAGCCCCGGAACTCGGGCGGCCGCGTGTAGTGCGGGTACTCGAGTGCCCCGCCCAGCTCGGCGGAGAAGCTCTCGAGCTCGCCGGAGCCCTCCGCGAGTGCGCCGGGCAGGCGCCGGGCGACGGCGTCGAGGAGGACCATCGCGGGCAGCTCGCCGTTGGACAGGACGTACGGCCCGATCGAGATGGCGTCCGTCGCCAGATGCTCGACGATGCGCTCGTCGAAGCCCTCGAACCGCGAGGAGAGGAGCGTCAGCTCGCCCTCGCCGGCGAGCTCCTCGACCGCGGCCTGCGTCAGTGGACGGCCCTGCGGGGTGAGCGCGATCACGCGCCTCGGCCGCGCCGTCCCGTACGCCGCCTCGAGCGCCGCCGAGACGACGTCGACGCGCAGGACCATCCCGGCGCCGCCACCGTACGGCTCGTCGTCGACCTGGCCGGCGCGGAGCGGCGTCGTGTCACGGTAGTTGAAGAGCCGCAGCTCGAGCTCGCCGCCGAGGATGCCCGCGATCGGCCGCTGCTCCGTGAGCCAGGCGAACGCGTGCGGGACGAGGGTGAAGACGTCGACTCTCATGCCGGATCCGCGAAGCCTGGCGCAATCACGATTCGCCCACCCTCAAGATCGACCGACCGCACGCAGGCTCCGACGAGCGGCAGGGACAGGCCCGAATCCAGCTCGAGCACGTCGTTGGCAGGGTAATCGACCACGTCGGCGACATTTCCGAGGAACCGTCCTCCCTCCTCCTCCACCGCCAGGCCGACGAGCTGGAAGGCGTAGTACTCGTCCTCGGCGAGCGCCGGGAGGCTGCCGCGGGGGACCGCGAGCTCGGCGCCCCGCTCGGCCGGGCGGTCGAGGCGGATCACCGGCCGGTTGCCGCCTCCGCGACGCGAGATCGTGATCCGCGCCGGCTCGCCGCCGACGTACACCTCGGCGCCTTTCGCGAAGACGCCCTCGCGATCGCTCGGCCCCTCGACGAAGAACGCGCCGTCGAGGCCGTGCGGCCTGCCCACGCGCCCCACGGGGACGAGATCAGAGGCCACGTTCGGTGAACTGGGCGACTGCGTCCTCGCGTGACATCGTCAGCGTGGCGCCGTCGTACGGCGTGCGCCGGTGTTCCAGGTCGAGCGTCCAGTAGGCGCCCGGCTCGTCCTCGTAGGGCGCGCCGACACTGCCGGAGTTGACGACGCGCCTGCCCGCGACGGTGCGCTCGAACTGTGTGTGCGTGTGACCGCAGACGACGACGTCCGCGTCGACGTCCTCGAAGAGGAACGCGATCGCCGGCTCGGGCGTCCGCTCGGTGAAGATGTCGAGGTCGTTCCGCGGCGACGCATGGCAGTACAGCGTGCGTTCGATCTGCACCGTCGGCGGGAGCGCATGCAGGAATCCGATCTGCTCGTCGGTCAGCTTCGCGCGCGTCGCGTCCAGGAAGTCGGCCGGCGCGAGGCCGGGCTCGCCGCGCATGAGCTCTCGGTCGACGTTGCCGCGGACCCACACGACGCGGTCGCCCAGCCCGCGCAGGCGCTCGAGCGTCTCGGACGGCTGCTCCCCGCCCGTGCAGACGTCCCCGCCGACGACGATGGTGGCGTCGTCCGGGATCTCCGCGAGCACGGCCTCGAGCGCACGGAGGTTCCCGTGCACGTCGTAGATGGTCGCGATCATCCGACGATGTCGAGCTGCATGCGCCTGCCTGCGAACGGGCCGCCGGCGCGGACGATCGTCCGCAGGGCGCGCGCGATGCGCCCCTGCCGTCCGATCACCTTGCCGACGTCCTCCGCGGCGACGTGCAGCCGGAGGACGAGCGAGCCGTCCTCGCCCTCGACCTGCTCGACGCGCACCTGGTCCGGCTCGTCCACGAGCCGCCGCGCCAGCTCGGCGAGCAGCTCGGCCATCGCTACTGGATGCCCTTGGCCTTGAGGAGCTTCGCGACGGGATCCGTCGGCTGCGCCCCCTTCTGCAGCCAGCCGCGCACCTTCTCCTCGTCGAGCTCGATGAGGGACGGCTCCGACTGCGGGTTGTAGCGGCCGACGATCTCGATGAACTTGCCGTCGCGCGGCGAGCGCGTGTCGGCGGCGACGACGCGGTAGATCGGGTTCTTCTTCGACCCGACGCGCGTCAGTCTCAGCTTCACTGCCATTTACCTTCTCGCTTTCTTCCGTCGTTTCGTTGCGGATTTCTTCCGCGGCTGTCCGAGTGCGGTGGGCATCTTGCCTGATCCCATCGCCTTCATCATCTTGGCCATCTGTTTCCGGGCCTCGATGAGCTGATTCACCTGGGTCACGGAGACCCCGCTGCCTGCGGCGATGCGCTTCCGGCGCGACCCGTCGATGACGTGCGGGACGCCCCGCTCGTGCGGGGTCATCGAGAGGATGATCGCCTCCACGCGGCCGAGCTCGCGGTCGTCCACGTCCGGGACCTCGGGCAGGCCGGGGATGAGCTTCATCACGCCCGAGAGCGGGCCCATGCGGCGGAGCATCTTCTGCGCCTTCAGGAAGTCCTCGAAGGAGAACTCGCCCTTCATCATGCGGCGCTCCATCTCTTCCTTCTCGTCGTCGGCGACCGCGGCCTCGGCGCGCTCGATGAGCGTGAGCACGTCGCCCATGCCGAGGATGCGCGACGCCATGCGGTCCGGGTGGAACCACTCGAGCGCGTCGAGCTTCTCGCCGACGGATGCCAGCTTGATCGGACGGCCGGTGACGGCCTTCACCGAGAGCGCCGCACCGCCGCGCGCGTCGCCGTCGAGCTTCGTCATGACGACGCCGTCGAAGTCGATGCGTTCCTGGAACGCCTTCGCGACGTTCACCGCCTCCTGTCCCGTCATCGCGTCGAGGACGAGGAGCACGTTCGTCGGCTTCGCCTCGCGCCGGACGTCGGCGAGCTCGTCCATGAGCGCCTCGTCGACGTGAAGCCGGCCGGCGGTGTCGAGGATGACGACGTCGCGGCCGTCCTCCCCGGCGCGCTCGATGCCGTCGTGCACGGCCTTCACCGGGTCGCCGCGCTCGTCGGCGTAGACCGGGACGCCGACCTGGGCACCGAGCTGTTTCAGCTGCTCGATCGCGGCCGGCCGCTGCAGGTCGGCGGCGACGAGCGCCGGCTTCTTCCCGTCCTTCAGCAGGAGCAGGGCGAGCTTGCCGGCGGCGGTCGTCTTGCCCGAGCCCTGCAGCCCGGCGAGGAGGATCGTCGTCGGCGGCCGCGGCGAGAACGCGAGCTTCGAGGAGCCGGAGCCCATCAGCTCGGTGAGCTCGTCGTGGACGATCTTCACCACCTGCTGGCCCGGGGTCAGGCTCTTGCGGACGTCCTGGCCGAGCGCGCGCTCGCGCACGTGCGCGACGAACTCGCGGGCGACGTCGAGATTGACGTCGGCCTCGAGCAGCGCGAGGCGCACCTCCCGCATGGCGCGGGAGATCGCTTCCTCGTCGAGCACGCCGCGGCCGCGAAGGTCGCCGAGCGCGGTCTGGAGCTTGTCGGAAAGGGCGTCGAACACCGGCCCGCAGGGTAGCCGTCAGGCCGAAACGAGAGCCCTGGCGTAGTCCTGCGCGTCGAACGGCCGCAGGTCGTCGAGGCCTTCTCCCACGCCGACGAGCTTCACCGGCACGCCGAGCTCGTACGCGATCGGAAGAGCGACGCCGCCCTTCGCGGACCCGTCCAGCTTCGTCAGCGCGACGCCCGTGACGCCGACGGCCTCCTTGAAGAGCCTCGCCTGCTGCACGCCGTTCTGCCCCGTGGTCGCGTCGACCACGAGCAGCGTCTCGTGCGGGGCGCCCTCGAGCTTGCGCTCGATCACGCGTCGCACCTTCGCGAGCTCCTCCATGAGGTTCGTCTGCGTGTGCAGGCGGCCGGCGGTGTCGACGAGGACGACGTCGCGGCCGCGCGCCTGGGCCGCCTCGATCGCGTCGAACGCGACCGCCGCCGGGTCGGCGCCGCGCTCGGAGCCGACGAAGTCGGCGCCGGCGCGCTGCGCCCAGATCTCCAGCTGCTCCTCCGCAGCCGCCCTGAACGTGTCTGCAGCGCCGACGACGACCGAGTGCCCGTGCTCGGCGAGCTTCGACGCGAGCTTCCCGATCGTCGTCGTCTTCCCGGTCCCGTTCACGCCGACGACGAGGATCACCGTCGGCTCGTGCTTCACGTCGAGCGTCGGCGCGGGGCCGAAGAGCTCCGCGATCTCGTCCGGCAGCGCGGCGATGTCCCCGCCCTGCTCGAGGCGGCGTACGAGCTCGGCGGTCGCGGGCACGCCGACGTCGGCCTGCAGCAGCGCCTCCTCGAGACGCTCCCACGAGAGGTCGTCGCCGGGATCGAACGCCGCCACCTGCAGCTGCTCGGTGAGCGCGCGGCGCGACTTCGACAGCGAGTCGCGGAGACGCGAGAAGAGGCCCGCCCGCTCCGTCTCCGGCTCGGGCGCGGCCCCTTCTTCACCAAGCAGTTCCGACCAGCTGCGCGGCACCGCCGCAGACTAGACGGCCCGTTGGTACACGCGGATCGCACGGGTGGCGAGCGCCGCGCACGCGATCAGCAGGACGGCGAGTAGCCCCGCACGCGTGCCGACCATCCCCCAGTCCGACGATCCGGCGCGCGCGCCGACGACGGCCCAGTTCACCGGGTTGAAGCGCGCGATGTCGTGGATCCACCCCGGCAGGAGATTCGCGGCCATCATCCCCGACGACAGGAACGTCGCCGGCAGGATGACGAACTGCACCGCGCCGATGAGCGTCTCCTCCTGCCGCGCCACGAGCGCGAGCGCGTCCGACAACGCGGCGACGCCGCCGCCGAGGAGCACGGCGAGCACGATCATCGCGACGATCGATCCGAACGAGAAGTGCGCGCCGTCGGCAAACGCGACGCCGACGAGGATGAGCGACTGCACGAGGATGACGACCGCTCCGTACAGGAACCCGGCCGACACGAGCGCCCCGCGCCACATCGGCGAGACGAGATAGCGGTCGAGGATCCCCTGGTTCA
>JAFALP010000414.1 GCA_019234175.1 Actinomycetota bacterium
CCGGAGCGGAAGAGCGCCAGGCGCGGCGCGCCCGTCCAGCCGACGTCGGCGAGGACCGTGTCCTGCAGCGCCGGCCGCTTGCCGGTGAAGTCGGGCGTGACGTCGACGAGATCCCAGTTGAGGCCGGCATCGAGCCGCGCGGCGAGACCGGCGGCCACGTCGGCGGCGAGCACGGAGTTGGCGAAGAACACCGCGTCGTAGCTCGGCGCGAGCGAGGCGATGACGTCGACTCGCGGCTGCGGCAGCGGCGCCTCCAGCGCGGCGTCGTCGGCGACGTGCACCGTCTTCGCGCCGTACGTCCCGAGCTCGGACGCGATCGGCGCGACGCCGCTCCCGATGACGACCGCGTCGGCGTCGCCGAGCGACGCCGCCTTGGCGAGGACGCCGAGCGACCCCTTCTGCGGCGCGCCGTCGTGATGCTCGACGAAGACGAGGACGCTCATACGAGCCGCTTCTCCGCGAGGAAGTCGACGATCGCCTGCGCGGCATCCGCGTCGCCCTCGATCTTGCGTGCGTCCCCGCGCGCCGCCGGAGTGCCGAGCGCGAGGACTTCCGTCTTCGACCCGGCCTCACCCGCCTCGGATGCGTCCACGCCGGTGTCGGACACGCTCAGCGTGTCGAACGGCTTCTTCTTCGCGCCCATGATCCCCTTCAGCGACGGATAGCGCGGCTCGTTGATGGCGTCACTCACTGCGACGACGGCCGGCAGCGGCGCCTCGATGACGTCGTAGCCGAACTCCGTCTGCCGCTTCACGCGCACCTTCCCGTCCGCGACCGTCACCTCTGCCGCCTGCGACACGACCGGGCGGCGCAGACGCTCCGCCACCGCGGCCCACAGCACCGCACCGTCGGCATCAGAGGCCTGCTGGCCGAAGAGCACGAGGTCGGCGCTCTCCCGCGCGAGCGCGCCGGCGAGCACCTTGCTCGTGGCGACGAGGTCGGAGCCGGCGGCGGCGTCGTCGGAGACGAGCACGGCGCGGTCCGCGCCCATCGCGAGCGCCTTTCGCAGCGAGTCGGCCGCCTTCGCCGGGCCCATGGAGACGGCGACGACCTCGCCCTCGCCGTCGCCCTTCAGCCGCAGCGCCTCCTCGACCGCGTTCGCGTCGAAGTGGTTCAGCGCTCCCTCACCCGACCGGTCGAGGCGCTTCGAGCCGGGGTCGATCCGGCCGGCGCCCTCGGGGACATGCTTGATGCAGACGGCGATCTTCACGCCGCCGGATCCTAGTTACATGCGTCTCTGGAGTGCCTCGACATCGGAGACGAACACCCGGCTCACCTTGTAGACGCCGATCTGCCGCACCGAGCGCTCGCCCTGGTACCAGGCGGCGAGCGCGAGCCGCTCGTTGCCGTCGAACACGGTGAGCAGGTGGTGCAGCAGCGTGACGCCGACCTCGACGTTGCCGTCGGCCGTGTGCGGCACGCGCCGGCCGAGGAGCACGTTCTCGACGTACCTCCACGTGGACGGGAGCAGCTGCATGACGCCCTGCGCGCCGACGGACGAGACGACGTCGTTCTGGTAGCCCGACTCCATCCAGGCGAGCGCAAGCGCGAGGCTCGGATCGACGCCGTAGTGCGCGGCCCAGTGGTCGAGGGACGCGCGGATGGCGGTCGCGTCGGTCGCCGATACGGAGACGGACTGGACGGCGACGGGCAGGCGCAGCTTCGCGCCGATCAAGAGGTAATGATGCGGGTCGAGCTCGTTCAGCCGCGCGAGCACGCCCACGGTCGTGTGCTCGCGGCGCGCGATCGACGTGAGGGAGTCGCCCGCCTTGACGACGTAGCGCACGGCGACGGCGCGGACCGGAATGCGCGTCTGCAGCCCGAGCGCGGCGAAGGTCTTCGTGCCGGCGATGCCGTCGGCCGCGAGATGCAGCTCGCGCTGGTAGCGCCGGATGCCGCGCACCGTCGGCCCGTCCACGTAGCCGTTGACGGGCACGCCGATGCCGTGGCGGACGAGCAGGAACTGGAGGACCGCGACGTCCCAGCCGAACTCGCCGCGCGAGATCGTGCGCGCGCCGAAGAGCGGCGTCCCGAACGGCCCGAGGTCCTCGCGCATGCGCGCGTCGGCGATGCCGGTGACGCGCAGGCCGTGCGTGCGCTGGAACGCGCGGATGCCGGCGACCGTGCGCGGCCCCACGATCCCGTCGATGGGCCCGTCGTACAGGCCCTGCGCGCGCAGGGCGACTTGCAGCCCGGCGTGCTGCGGATTGAGCGCGGCCGCGGTTGCAGGCAGGGCGAGCCCAACCGCGAGCGCTCCAACCAGGACCCCCCGGAAGCGCATCGGATCTCCGGATACGGCCCCGAGACGAGAAGTCCTGCTAGCGGTGCTTCTCGACGAAGGCGGCGAGGCCTTCCTTCGCGTCCGCCCCGCCGAAGAGCTCGCCGAAGCCCGCGACCTCGGCGTCGAGCGCGTCCGGCGCCATGTTCACGAGGCGCTTCGCGAGGCCGAGCGCGGACGCGCTCTTCTCGGCGAGCGAGTGCGCGACCTGGAGCGCGTGCTCGAGCACGGGATCGGCGATGGCGTTCACGAGGCCGACGCGCAGCGCCTCCTCCGCGTCGATCGTGCGGCCGGTGTAGATGAGGTCCTTCGCCACGCCGATGCCGCAGACGCGCGCGAGCCGCTGCGTTCCGCCCCAGCCGGGGACGATGGCGAGGTTGATCTCCGGCTGGCCGAACTTCGCGCGCGCCGACGCGAAGCGCAGGTCACACGCGAGCGCGAGCTCGCAGCCGCCGCCGAGCGCGAAGCCGTTCACGGCGGCGATCGCCGGCTTCGGCATCGTCTCGAGCAGCGCCGTCGCCTCGTGGCCGAGCGCGCCCCAGGCCTCGGCGCCGTCGACGTCGAGGCCGCTCATGTACTTGATGTCCGCGCCGGCGGCGAATGCCTTCTCCCCGGCTCCGGTGAGGACGACTGCGCGCACGTCCTCGTCGTCGCGCATCTCGGCGAGGCGCTCGCACAGCTCGGTGAGCGTGGCGACGTCGAGCGCGTTCAGCGCCTCCTCGCGGTCGATGGCGACGACGGCGACGGCGCCGTCGCGATGGA
>JAFALP010000418.1 GCA_019234175.1 Actinomycetota bacterium
CGCGAACAGGACGTCCCCCAGCTCGGACGGATCCATGTCCTCCTTCAGCTCGCGCACCTCGTCGTCGAGGTCGACGAGCGCACCGTCGACGTCGGGATACTCGAAGCCGACGCTCTTCGCCCGCTGCTGCATCTTGCGCGCGTACAGAAGCGCCGGAAGCGACTCGGGGACGTCGTGGAAGATGCCCTCCCGCCCCTCGTCCTCGCGCTTGATCCGCTCCCAGTTCGAGCGCACGCGGGCGGCGGTGTCGGCCTGAACGTCGCCGAAGACGTGGGGGTGCCGGCGCACGAGCTTCTCGTGCACGTTCCGCGTGACCGCCTCGAGGTCGCCGGCGTCGCGCTCCTGCAGGAGCAGCGACAGGAAGAACACCTGGAACAGCAAGTCGCCGAGCTCGTCGAGGAGCTTGGCGTCGTCGCCGCCCATGGCGGCGTCGGCGACCTCGTACGCCTCCTCGACCGTGTGCGGGACGATCGTCTTCTCCGTCTGCTCACGGTCCCACGGGCACTCGCGGCGGAGCCGCTCGGTGAGGGATTGCAGATCGAGGAGGGCCTGCGCCAGGCCCGTCACGTCAGCCGGTGGTCGTCGTCGCCGTCGTGGTCGACGACGGCGTGTAGCCGGCCGCGTAGACGATCTTCTTCGCGTACTCCGCCTTGACGCCGTTGAGCCACGTGTTCATCGCGTCGCTCTTCTTCTGCGTCAGAAGCGTGCTCTGGATCGACTGCTCCACGCTCGCCAGCGGAGTCACCTTCGCAGGCGTGATCGGCGTAAGCGCCTGGATGATGTGCCAGCCGTACTGCGTGTGGACGGGCGGCGACGTCGCGCCGGTCTTCAGCGAGAACGCGACCTTGTCGAAGTTCGCGACCGTCTCGCCCTTCGACACCGTGAGCTTGCCGCCCTGCTTCGCCGAGCCGGGGTCCTTCGAATACTTCTTCGCGAGCGTCGCGAAGTCGGCGCCGTTCTTCAGCTGCGCCTCCAGCTGGTCGGCGAGGGTCTTGCTGTTCACGAGGATGTGGCGCACGGTGCGCCTCTCCGCGGTCGTGTACGTCGTCTTGTGCGCGGCGTAGTACGCCGACACCTGCGCAGGCGTCACCTTCACGTTCTTCGTCACCTTGTTGTAGATCCCCTGGCTCAGGAGCTGGGAGCGCCACTCGAGCTGGTAGATGCTGAGCGTCAGACCCTGCGCGGCAAGGCCCTTCTCGAACTTCGCCTCGTTGCCGGCGAAGTACTGCTTCTTCACCTTGGCGATCTGCGCCTGGATCTGCGCGTCGGTGACGTTGACGCCGAGGGTCTGGCCCTTCTGCTGTAGCTCGTCGAGCTGGACGAGGAATGCAATCACGCGGTCCTGCACCGACTTGTAGGCGGCCGTGCCGGCCTTCGGCGGCGACGTCTTGTTCGCTTTGTCCACAGCGGCAGTCGCGTTCATGAGGCTGTTGAACTGCACCTTCGGGATCGAGACGCCGTTGACGAGCGCCACCGCGTCGGTCGGAACGCTCTGGGTGGAGCCGCCGCACGCGGCGAGCATGCCGGCGAGCAGACCCAGGCAGAGAACGATGAGGAGGCGCTTGGTCATGTGAGGATTGCCGGGCTCAGGCGGCCCGACGAGCGTCCAAGATAGCATCGACAAGCCGGAGGGCTTGAGGGAATCCGTCCTCGCTCCGAAGGCTCACCTCGCGGTTCCCGACCGTGTACACGGCGGTGTGGATCCGGTCGCGGAGCTCTTGCAGCTCCTTCGACCCGAGCACGAGCCGGCCGACCGTGGCCTTGCCTCCGCGGAAGACGAGGTAGTCGGCGCCGAGCTGGGCGAGCTTGATCTTCGCCTCCTGGATCGCGAACAGATGCTCGACCGGCTCCGGCAGGGGGCCGTACCGGTCCTCGAGCGCGGCAGCGAGCTCGCGCAGCTCGTCGTCCGTCTCCGCGAGGGCGAGCCGTCGGTGGATGTCGATGCGCAGCGCCTCGGAGCCGACGTATTGCTGCGGCACGTAGGCATCGATGCGTGCATCGACGCGGACCGGCCGCGCGGCGACGCGGCGCTGGCCCTGCAGCTCCGCCACCGCCTCGTTCAGCAGCTCGACGTAGAGCTCGAAGCCGACGGCGGCGACGTGACCGGACTGCTCGGCGCCGAGCAGCTCGCCGGCGCCGCGGATCTCGAGGTCGCGCATGGCGATGGCGAAGCCGGCGCCGAGCTCGGTGTGGTCCGCGAGCGTGGACAAGCGCGCGCGTGCGTCCGACGTCAGCTCCTGCGCGTCCGGATAGAAGAGGTACGCGTATGCGGTCTCGTCGGAGCGGCCGACGCGCCCGCGGATCTGGTAGAGCTGCGACAGCCCGAGCGTGTCGGCGCGCTCGACGATGAGCGTGTTCGCCTGCGGGATGTCGATGCCCGACTCGATGATCGTCGTCGACACGAGCACGTCCGCGTCACCGCGCAGGAACGTATGCATCTTGTCCTCGAGCTCCTTCTCGCGCATCTGCCCGTGCGCGACGAGGAAGCGCAGGTTCGGCAGGAGCTGGCGCAGCTTCTCCGCAGCCTCCTCGATCGTCTCCACGCGGTTGTGGAGGTAGAACGCCTGCCCGTTGCGCTCGACCTCGCGCTCGAGCGCGAGCTTCACGAGCTCCTCGTCGTATTCGCCGACGGTGGTGCGGATCGGGCGGCGCCCTTCGGGCGGCGTCTCGATGATGGAGATGTCGCGCATGCCTGCGAGCGAGAGATGGAGCGTGCGTGGGATCGGCGTCGCGCTCAGCGTGAGCACGTCCACCTCGAGGCGCAGCGACTTCAGCAGCTCCTTCTGCGCGACGCCGAAGCGCTGCTCCTCGTCGAGGATGACGAGGCCGAGCTCCTTCGGGATGACGTCGCGGCTGAGGATGCGGTGCGTCCCGATGAGCACGTCGACCTTCCCGTCCGCGAAGTCGGCGAGAACCTGTTTCACCTCTTTGGGGGCGCGGAAGCGCGAGACCATCTCCACGCGCACGGGGAAGTCGCGGAACCGGTCGCGGAAGGTGTTCCAGTGCTGCTCGGCGAGGATCGTCGTCGGCGCGAGCATGAGCACCTGCTTGCCGTTGACGGCGACGGCGAACGCGGCACGCACCGCCACCTCGGTCTTGCCGAAGCCGACGTCGCCGCACACCAGGCGGTCCATCGGGTTCGGCGTCTCCAGGTCCTCCTTCACCGCCTCGATCGCCGCTTCCTGGTCCGGCGTCTCGCGGTACGGGAACGTCGACTCGAGCCGCTGGATCCACTCGTGCTCGAGGTCGTAGGCGATCCCGGGCCGCGTCTGCCGCTGCGCGTACAGCGCGATCAGGTCGGAGGCGAGCTCCTGCACCGATTCGCGCGCGCGCGACTTGAGCAGCTGCCACGCCTTCCCGCCGAGCTTCGACAGCGCCGGCGCGCTCGCGTCGGCGCCGACGTACCGCGACACCTTGCCGAGCTGCTCGTGCGGGACGTACAGCCGGTCGTCGCCTCGGAACGCGAGCAAGAGGTAGTCGCGCGTGACGCCCGCGACCTCCTTCGTCTCGAAGCCGAGGAGCTTGCCGACGCCGTGGTCCTCGTGCACGACGTAATCGCCGGTGCGCAGGTCGGCGAAGGACTGCAGCGCGCGGCCGCCGAGGCGCCGCTCCTTCGGCACGCGCCGGCGGAAGACCTGGTGATCGGGGAGCAGGACGAGCCCGAGGTCGCGCCACACGAAGCCGCGGCGCGCGGGAGCGATCGCGAACATGACCTCGGCGTCGTCCGGGAGCGGCTCGCCCTCCTCGAGGACGCGGGCAGACACGCGGCGCAGGAGGTTCTGCGTGCGCAGAGCCTCGCCGCGGTGCGGGAACGCGACGACGACGCGCTGGCCGGATCGCACGAGCGCTGCGAGCTCCGTCTCAGCTTCGGCGAGGCCGCGCGCGGCGATCGCGGGCCGCTGCGCCTCGAAGGCGAACGGCTGCGCCTGCGGGAACGGGTCGAGCTCGGTGGACCCCTGGAGCGACGGCGCCGCGACGACGCCGTCCTCCGCCCACACCCGGCGGACGTCGTCGGGCTGGTACACGAGATCAGGCGCGCGGTCGAGCGCCGGGACGAGATCGTCGGGCACGCCTTCCAGCTCCGGGTCGACGAGGTCGACGCGCCGTTCCACCGCCGGATAGACGACCGCTTCGGCGACGGGATGGAGCGCGCGCTGCGTGAACGCGGAGAAGGCGCGGATCGACTCCACCTCGTCGCCGAAGAACTCGACGCGCAGCGGCTCGCCGCCGGTGGCGGGGAACACGTCGACGATGCCGCCGCGCACCGCGAACTGGCCGCGGTCGTCGACGCGTTCCATGCGCGCGTAGCCGGCGAGCGCGAGCGACTCGCTCAGGGCCTCGACACCGAGCTCGACGCCGACGCGCAGCTCCACCGGCCGCGGCCGCGCCTCCACGGGCGGCATCGGCTCGGCGAGCGCGCGCGCCGAGGCGCAGACGAGCCCGCCGCGCGCGAGCACGTCGAGGGCCCGCGCCCGCTCGCCGACGAGGTGCGCCGGCGGCTCGATGCCGGAGTCCCACCCGACCCCGCGGCTCGGGAGGTAGCCGACAGTCTCGTCGCCCAGGAACCAGGCGGCGGCCTCCGCCGCGTCCCGCGCGTCGGCGTCGTCGGGGAGCAGGCAGACGAGCCCGCGGCCGAGCCGCTCGTACAGCGTCGCGAGGACGAGCGGCAGCGCCGCCTCCGACACGCGAACCGTGGTCGGAAGCGCCTCCGCGAGCGCGCCGAGGCGCTCGTCCTCGGCGAGCTCGTCGACGAATGCGTGGAGTACCGGGCGGTCCATGACGTTTGGCGGAACTCGCGTTCCGCCGGGGTCATGGTAGTTATTGGGCCATGTGCCGGAACATCCACACGCTCTACAACTTCGAGCCGCCCGCGACCGAGCACGAGGTCCGGGCCGCCGCCGAGCAGTACGTGCGCAAGGTCAGCGGCTTCACGAAGCCGTCGAAGGCGAACGAGGAAGCCTTCGCGCACGCGATCGACGAGATCGCGCACGTGACGCACCACCTGCTCGAGGCGCTCGTGACGAACGCGTCGCCGCGCGACCGCGAGGTCGAGGCGGAGCGGGCGCGCGAGCGCGCGAAGAAGCGATTCGCTACGGCTTGACGTACGCCTCGACGGCGTCGGCGGCGCGCTCGACGAGCGCGTCGGCGTCGTCGTGCGCGTCGAAGTCGGCGAGCACGTGGTCGGCGAGCGAACGGGGATCGCCGCGCTCGGGACGGCCGACGCCGATGCGCAGGCGCGTGAAGTCCTGCGTGCCGAGCTCCTGCGCGATCGAGCGCAGGCCGTTGTGGCCGGCGAGCCCGCCGCCGTGCTTGATCTCGAGCCGTCCCAGGTCGAAGTCGCCCTCGTCGTGCACGACGACGACGTCGGCGGGATCGATCTTGAAGAAGCGCGCCGCCGCGGCGACGGAACGACCGGAGTCGTTCATGTACGTCTCCGGCTTCAGGAGCACGACCTTCTGGCCGTCGACCTTGATCTCGGACAGCTGCCCCGAGAACTTCGACTTCCACGACCCGCCGTGCCTGCGCGCGAGCTCGTCCACGACGAGGTAGCCGGCGTTGTGCCGGTTCCGGGCGTACTCGCGGCCCGGGTTGCCCAAGCCCGCGACGAGGAGCAAGGGTTACTCCTCGGCGGGAGTCTCGTCGGCGGGCTCTTCCCCGCCCTCGGCCGCTTCGGCGTCGGGCTCGCCCTCGGCCGCCGCTTCGCCTTCGGCGCCCTCTTCGCCCTCGGCCGGCTCGGGCTCGACCTCGCGCATCGGCGCGGTGATGGTCGCGACGACCGTCTCGGGATCGTCGAGGAGCGTCGCGCCCTGCGGCGCCACCACGTCGGCGATGCGCAGCGCGTGGCCGATCTCCATGTGCGAGACGTCGAGGTCGATGTGCTCCGGGATCTCGAGCGGGAGCGCTTCGACGCTGAGCTCGCGCAGCGGCTGGGAGAGCACGCCGCCCTCGCGGACGCCGGGAGCGTCCTCGCCGCCGATCAGGTGCACGCTCACCGACGCATGGATCGGCTTGTCGAGCGGGACCTCCTGCAGGTCGACGTGCGTGATGTACCCGCGCACCTTGTCCACCTGGTACTCCTTGAGGATCGACGCATGCGTCTTGCCCTTGCCGTCGATCTCGACATCGAGGATGGCGTGGAGGCCGGCCTTGCTCGTCAACGCATGCCGGAGCTCGCGCTCCTGGACGGCGATCGCGACGGGCTGGTCGCCCCGGCCGTAGAGGACGCCCGGGATGAGCCCCTCCTTGCGGAGGCGGCGCGATTCGCGCGAGCCCAGCTTTTCGCGCGCGGCGACGACGAGTTTCGTGCGCTCTCCGGCCATTCCGGCGGCGGAGTGTAGCCGAAGACCGGCAAGATTCGGCCATGTTCGAGGATCTTCTGCGCGACTGGAGCGGCGAGGAGGCGGTCATCCGCTACGACGCCGAGAGCGGCGCCTGGATGTTCGTCTGCATCGACTCGACCGCACTCGGCCCGAGCGGCGGCGGCACGCGCCTGCGCGTGTACCCGTCGCCGTCGGACGGATTGGCCGACGCGATGCGCCTGTCCGGCGCGATGACGCGCAAGTTCGCCGCCGCCGACATCCCGCGCGGAGGCGGCAAGGCGGTGCTCGCAGTGCCCGAGCTCCCCACCGGCGACGCGCGCCGCCGGCTGCTGCTTCGCTACGGCGACCTCGTCGCCTCGCTCGGCGGGACGTACCGCACCGCCGGCGACATGAACATCTCCCCCGCCGACCTGGACGTCGTCGCCGAACGGTGCCAGTGGGTGTACGGGACGACCGGGCGCGGCGGCAACAGCGCGCGCGGCACTGCGATCGGCACGCTGCACGCGATCCGCGCCACCGTCGAGCACGCCTTCGGCTCGCCCGACCTGGCGGGCAAGCGCGTCCTCGTCCAGGGCGCGGGCGCGGTCGGCGCCGACCTCGTCCGTCTGCTGCAGGCCGAGGGCGCGGAGGTGCTCGTGTCCGACGTCGACGAGGCCCGCGCGGCGGCGACGGGCGCGACGCTCGTCGCGGCCGCCGACGTGATCGGCGCCGACTGCGATCTGTACGCGCCGTGCGCGGTCGGCGGCACGCTGACCGCGGAGACGATCCCGCTGCTCCGGTGCCGCGCGGTCGCGGGGTGCGCGAACAACCAGCTCGGCGCGCCCGAGGACGCCGACCGGCTGCAGGCGGCCGGGATCCTGTACGCGCCCGACTACGTCGCGAACGCCGGCGGGATCATCCAGCTCACCGGGCTCGAGGACCTCGGCTGGAGCGAGGACGAGCTGCAGGCCGGCCTCGCGAGGATCGGCGAGACCCTGCGCACGCTCTTCCGCACCGCGTCAGCCGAGGGCATCACGCCGGCGGCGGCCGCCGAGCTGCTCGTAGCAGAGCGCGTCGCCGCGGCTCAGGCCCACACGGGCAGGTAGATCGAGAACTTCGCGCCGCCTCCCGGCGTGGAGGCGACGCGGATGTCGGCGCCGTTGGCGACGACCACCTCGTGCAGGGCCGCGAGCCCGCTGTCGGCGGCGGCGGCGCCCCGCCGCGCGTGGAACGGCTCGAACACGCCGGGAAGGCGCTCGACCGAGATGCCGGGACCGGTGTCGGCGACGGTCAGGACGACGCGGCCGGGCGACGCGGTGGCGCGAACGGCGATCCGGCCCTCGTCGCGGAGGGCGTCGGACGCGTTGCGAACGAGGTCGACGACCACGCGCCGCAGCACGCCGTGGTCGAACCGGACGGCGGGGAGATCGTCCTCGCACTCGACGACGAGGTCGACGTGCGGGCCGGCGAGCCGGTGCAGCAGCTTGCAGAGGTCCAAGAGGACGCGGTCGACGTGCAGCGGTTCCACGGAGGTCCATCGTCGTCACCGTCGACAACGCCACGCCTGACCCGGATGGGCCACTTCGTCACAACAGCCCGTGCGCGCGCGCATAGGCGACGGCGGCGACGCGCGACGACTGGCGCAGACGCTTCAGCAACCCGCGGACGTGATTGCGCGCAGTCTCCTGGCTGATGCCGAGCGACTTCGCGATCTGCGTCGTCGAGGACCCCTGCCCGAGCAGGCGCAGCACGTCGTGCTGCCGCGGCGTCAGGTGCGGCTCGAGCGCGGGTGGCGGCTTGGGCTGCAGCCGGCCGGGCGGCGTGACCAGTCCGAAGACGCCGACGAAGCAGGAGCCGTTCTCGAGCGGCACGGAGCTGATGTCGACGCTGATCCGGCGGCCCGCTCCGTCCAAGACGCTGATCTCGTAGTGCGTCGACTTCCCCGTCAGCCGCTTCGTCGCCAACATCTCCCGCGCCTTCTCGCGCGACTCGGGAGCGACGTGGGAGTAGACCGACTCGCCCACGCGGACGCCGAGAAGACGCTGGAGGTCGTCGTTCACCCAGAGGATCGTCCCGTCGGAGCCGATGAGGTACGCCGGGATCGGGATCCTCTCGAGCGCCGGACCGAGATCGGCTCCGAGCTCCGCGAGCGCGTCCTGCAGGCCGCTCGGAAGCGGGGCGTTCACGGAGCTAGAAGAGCTGGTTCTCGCCGCCGAAGAT
>JAFALP010000126.1 GCA_019234175.1 Actinomycetota bacterium
GCACGCCGGCGTGCAGTCGCTCGTCCGCGACCTGAATCGCGTGTACCGCGACACGCCCGCGCTGTGGGAGCGCGACTTCGATCCGTCCGGGTTCCGGTGGCTGGAGGCGAACGACGCGTCCAACAACGTCCTCGCCTTCGCCCGGCTCGACGGTGACGGGGAGAAGCCGCTCGTCTGCGTCCTCAATCTCTCGCCGGTCCCGCGGTACGACTACCGCGTCGGCATGCCGGTCTGCTGCCGCTGGCGCGAGCTCTTGAACAGCGACTCGCCGTTCTACGGCGGCTCCGGCGTCGGCAACCTCGGCGGCGTCGACGCCGAGCCCGTGGGCTGGCACGACCAGCCGTACTCGGCGCTCCTGACGCTGCCCCCGCTGGGCGCCGTCTGGCTCGTCCCCGAGTGACAGCCGGTATCCGGAGGACACTTTGACGCGTTATGCAGGCGATGCACCGGTCGCTCCTGCTGGCCATCGTCTCCACCTTCGCGGTCGCCTCCGTCGCGCTCGCCGCGACGGGTGGAAAGGCGCCGAAGACGACACTCGTGCAGGCGGTGGGCAACACCGATCGCGCCCCGACGTTCGAGTACGCGATGGACATCTCGGTGCAGCGCCGCGGCCTGCCGGCCGCGCATCTCCGCGTGCGCGGCATCCATGCGCGAGGCGAGCAGTTCGTCCACCTGCAGGAGGTCGTCGCGAAGGCCAAGGGCCCGCACGAGTCGGCGCTCGTCGACGGCGCCTTCCTGTATGAAGGGTCGCCGAACGGCGTCGCCGTCACCGGCCGCATCCGCTGGCTGCGCGTGCCCGCGTCGCCGTCGGCGGTCGACGCCGTGCACGTCTTCAGTCCGTCGCCGCTTCTGCGCGTGCTCGACGAGTACTCGCTGGGGAAGACGCGCGCGCCGCGCGGCCTCTATCGCGGCTCGGTCGCGTTTGACGACCCCATCGTCCTCACGGCGCTGTCCTCGCTCGCCGGCGGCATCGAGTTCCGCGACGTGCGCTTCACCTCCACCGTCGGCGGCGACGGATACGTGCACACGGTCCGCATCACCGGCCGCACGGCTGACGGCAGCAGGACGCTGGACGTGACCGCGCATTTGTACGCATTCGGCCGTCCGTTCTCGGTCGCGCCGCCCGGCGAGGGCACGTTCCTGGACAAGAATCTCCTCGGGCTCGCCGAGTAATTATCGTCCACGGGCGTGTTCTCGACGCGCCCCGAGCTCCGCGGCACGTTCGGCATGGTCGCATCGACGCACTGGCTGGCGTCGGCGGCGGGCATGGCCGTGCTCGAGCTCGGCGGCAACGCATTCGACGCCGCCGTGGCGGCCGGCTTCACGCTCCAGGTCGTCGAGCCGCATCTGAACGGTCCCGGCGGCGACCTGCCCGCCATCCTGTGGCCGGCCTCGCGCGGTGAGCCTCTCGTGCTGTGCGCACAGGGAACGGCGCCGCGAGCGGCGACGATCCCGTACTACCGCGACGAGCTCGGGCTCGACCTCGTGCCGGGAACCGGACCGCTCGCGGCCGTCGTGCCCGGCGCGTTCGGCGGATGGCTCGCGCTGCTCCGCGACCACGGCACGATGGAGCTCGCCGACGTCCTGCGCTTCGCTGTCGACTACGCGGAGAACGGCTACCCGATGCTGCCGCGCATCGCCGGCGCCATTCGCAACGTCGAGCTGCTCTTCCGCGACGAGTGGACGACCTCGGCCGACGTCTACCTCTCGGCGCTCGACGCCACGCTCCACCGCAACGAGACGCTCGCGCGCACCTACCGGCGGATCGCGGAGTCCGCCGATCCGATGAAGGAGTGGTACGAGGGCTTCGTCGCCGAGGTGATCGTCGACTTCCAGGAACAGGCGTGGATGGACAGCTCCGGCGAGCGCCATCACGGCCTGCTCACCGAGGAGGACCTGCGTGAGTGGGCGCCGGCGTACGAGCGGCCGCTCGCCGTCGACTACGCCGGCCTCTCCGTGCTGAAGGCGGGGCCGTGGAGCCAGGGCCCGGTCTTCCTGCAGCAGCTGCGGCTGCTCGAAGGCTTCGACCTGGAGCGGATGGGTCACGCGAGCGCCGAGTACGTCCACACCGTCACCGAGTGCGCGAAGCTCGCGTTCGCGGACCGCGAGGCGTGGTACGGCGACCCAGACTTCGTCGACGTGCCGATGGACGAGCTCCTGTCGCGCGAGTACGCGGACGAGCGGCGCCTGCTCGTCGGCGAGGAGGCGTCGGCGGAGCTGCGCCCGGGCGGCGACGATCCGCGCCTCCCCGCGCCGGTGACGGGAGCGGTCGCGCCCGGCGTCGGCGAGCCCACGCGCGGCGACACCGTGCACCTGGATGTCGCCGACCGGTGGGGGAACATGATCTCGGCGACGCCGAGCGGCGGCTGGCTCTGGGGCGCGCCGGTGATCCCCGAGCTCGGGTTCTGCCTGGGGACGCGCGCGCAGATGTTCTGGCTCGAGGAGGGCCTGCCGAACTCGCTCGCGCCGCGCAAGCGGCCGCGGACGACCCTGTCGCCGACGCTCGTCGCGCGCGACGGGCAGCCGGTGCTCGCGCTCGGCACGCCGGGCGGCGACCAGCAGGATCAGTGGACGCTGCACTCGTTCCTCGCGCACGTGCATTTCGGGATGGACCTGCAGGCGGCGATCGACGCGCCGAATCACCACACCGAGGCGTTCCCGAGCTCGTTCTATCCGCGCGAGACGCGGCCCCGGCACGTGGCGGTGGAGTCGCGTGCCGGCGAGGCGACGATCGACGGGCTCCGGCTCCGCGGCCACGACGTCGAGGTGTCGGACCCGTGGTCGCTCGGCCGCGTGAGCATGGTCGCGCGGGACGGCGACGGCCTGCTGCGTGCGGGTGCGAACGCGCGTGGCATGCAGGGATACGCGGTCGGCCGCTAGTGCAGGTCTGGCCGGGCAACCCGTTCCCACTCGGAGCGACGTGGGACGGGGAAGGAACGAACTTCTCGCTCTTCTCCGAGAACGCGGAGAAGGTCGAGCTGTGCCTGTTCGACGGGAACGACCGCGAGACGAGCATCGAGCTCACGGAGCGCACGGCGTTCAACTGGCACTGCTATCTGCCCGGCGTCGGCCCCGGCCAGCGCTACGCCTACCGCGTGCACGGGCCGTACGACCCGGAGCAGGGCAAGCGGTTCAACCCGTACAAGCTCCTGATCGATCCGTACGCGAAGGCGGTGGAAGGCCCCGTGCGCTTTGAGCGCGCGAACGTCCTCCCGTACGTGCCGAGCGGCGATCCCGACGCAGATCTCGAGCTCGACGACGAGGACGACTCCGAGGCGATCCCCAAGTGCGTCGTCATCGACCCCGCGTTCGACTGGGAGGACGACGCGCCGCCGGCGACGCCGTGGCACGACACCGTCATCTACGAGGTGCACACGAAGGGGCTCACGAAGCTCCATCCGCACGTGCGCGAGGACCTGCGCGGCACCTACGCGGGCGTCGCCTCCGACGCGGCCATCGCGCACTTTCGCGAGCTCGGCGTCACCGCGGTGGAGCTGCTGCCCGTGCACCACATCGCCGACGAGCAGTTCCTCCACGACAAGGGGCTGACCAACTACTGGGGCTACTCGTCCATCGGCTACCTCGCGCCGCACGCGCTCTACGCCGCGACCGGCATGCACGGCGAGCAGGTGGCCGAGTTCAAGGGCATGGTGAAGGCGCTCCACCGCGCCGGCATCGAGGTGATCCTCGACGTCGTCTACAACCACACGGCCGAGGGCAACCAGCTCGGTCCGATGCTGTCGTTCAAGGGGGTCGACAACCAGTCCTACTATCGCCTGGTCCCCGACGATCAGCGTTTCTACATGGACTTCACGGGCACCGGGAACTCGCTCAACCCGGTCCACCCGAGCGTCCTGCGCCTGATCATGGACTCGCTGCGCTACTGGGTGATCGAATGCCACGTCGACGGCTTCCGCTTCGATCTCGCCTCGGCGCTGGCGCGCGAGTTCTTCGACGTCGACCGGCTCTCGGCGTTCTTCGATGTGATCCACCAGGACCCGGTGCTCTCCCAGGTCAAGCTGATCGCTGAGCCGTGGGACGTCGGGCCCGGCGGATACCAGGTCGGCAACTTCCCGATCCTGTGGTCGGAATGGAACGGCGTCTACCGCGACACCATGCGCGACTTCTGGCGCGGACAGGCGAGCGTGGGCCAATTCGCCGAGCGCCTGGCCGGCTCAGCCGACCTGTACGAGTCCGACGGGCGCGACCCGTTTGCGTCCATCAACTTCATCACCGCCCACGACGGCTTCACGCTCCGTGACCTCGTCACCTACACCGAGAAGCACAACGAGGACAACCTCGAGGACAACCGCGACGGCACCGACGACAACCGCTCCTGGAACTGGGGCGTGGAGGGGCCCACCGACGATCCCGAGATCGTGGCCCTGCGCGAGAAGCTCTGCCGCAACTTCCTGGCCCTGCTGCTC
>JAFALP010000146.1 GCA_019234175.1 Actinomycetota bacterium
CGGCCGTAGCGGTCGTAGAGCTCCGCGAGCGCCGACTCCTCCGAGCGGGCGGCGAGGAGGACGAGCGCCTCGTCCGAGAGATGGGCGTGCTGCCTGCTCACGACAACCCATATTCGCCCCGGATGCCGATGCGGTTCAACTCGTCGAACCGATCTGGGCGGTGCGGCGAATGAGCGCCGACCGCACCGCAGACGACGGCCCCCGCCGTCGGGAAGGAGCCCATATGGAACGCCTCAGTCGGCGCTCGTTCATGAAGGTCGCAGGCGCCGCCACCGGTGCCGCGGCCCTCGCGGCCGCGCCGCCGCTCGCCCGCGCCGCAGTCGGCGACGGCGCCGAGCCCATCGATCCGACGACCGGCATCCCCGAGGAGCCGATCGTCGCCTACGTCCGCAACGCCGACCGCGGCGAGGTCACGGTCACGTCCGGCACCACCGAGCGGACGTTCCGCGACTACACGCTCGTGCGCCGCCTGCTTCGCCATGGAGGTGCGAGCTAGATGTCCTCCCACCGCGAGGCACCGTCGATCAGCCAGGACCCGGTCGCCGACAACGCCGACACCTACGCGTTCGTCAGCCCGGACGACCCGACGACGGTCACGATCATCACCAACTACGTGCCGCTCGAGGGGCCGCCCGGCGGCCCGAACTTCTTCGAGTTCGGTGACGACGTCCTCTACTCGATCTACATCGACAACGACGGGGACGCACTGCCGGAGATCACGTACCAGTTCCAGTTCCACACGACGTACCAAAACCCGAACACGTTCCTCTACAACACGGGGCCGATCGGGTCGCTCACGGACGCGAACTGGAACAAGCGGCAGCTCTACTCGGTCGCCGTCATCCGCGGCAACCAGTCCGGGAAGACGCAGAGCCACGCGCAGGACGGAAAGGGCAAGGTGCTCGGCTCGAACCTCGCGTGCCCGCCGTGCAACGTCGGACCGCGCTCGACGCCGAACTACGCGTCGCTCGCGGGGCAGGCCGTGCACCAGCTGCCGTCAGGCGAGACCGTCTTCGCCGGGCAGCGGGCCGACGGCTTCTTCGTCGACCTCGGTGCCATCTTCGACCTCGCCGACATCCGGCCGATCCAGAACCTCCACCTCATCCCGACCGCGGCGACGTCGAGCGTCGACCCGCTGGCGACGATGAACATCCACGCGATCGCGATCAAGATCCCGATCGCGAAGCTGACGAAGGACGGCTCGGTCCCGACCGATCCGATGAGCGCGGTGTCCGTGCTCGGCATCTGGGGCGGCGCGAGCCGGCGCAAGGTGCAGATGCTGGACGGCGCCTCGAAGAAGGCGAGCGGTCCGTGGGTGCAGGTCTCGCGCCTCGGCAACCCGCTCTTCAACGAGGTCATCGTCCCGGTCGGGCACAAGGACGCGTGGAATGCAACCGACCCCGTGCAGGACGCCGTGTTCGCCGGGTACGTGAAGCAGCCGGAGCTCGCGAAGCTCCTGCCGGTCCTCTATCCGGGCGCGTTCCCCAATCTCAAGGGCCTGACCGCCGATCGTGCCGACCTGGAGGCGATCCTCCTCACCGGCCTCCCGGCGGGGATCGTCCCCGGGTTCCAGAACTTCACCGGCAAGACGCCGGCCGACATGCTTCGGCTGAACGTTGCCATTCCGCCGGCGAAGAGCCCGAACGCCCTCGGCGTCGTCGGCGGCGATCTCGCCGGCTTCCCGAACGGGCGCCGTGTGTTCGACGACGTCACCACCATCGAGCTGAAGGCGGTGGCCGGCGCGACGTATCCGCTCGTCGCTCCGAGCTTCACGCCGGACGCGGCGGTCGCTGCGGTCTCGGAATACATCACGCCGTCCGCAAGCCGCTACCAGTCGACGTTCCCGTACCTGGGGACGCCGCACGACGGGTACGACACGCCTTCGTCGTGACCCGCAACCACCACCACTCCACCGACGCCCGGCTCGAGCACGTGATGCTCGATCTCGGGCCGGGCGTCGGGGCCCTCGTGCTCCATACCGATGCGCACCTGCACGGCGCGGAGATCGAGATCAGCCCTGCGGGCCGTGATTCCGCGCGGTCGCACAAGCAGGTGCACGAGCGGCCGGTCGCCGGCCGGCCGCTCTACGCGGCGGTCTTCGACCGCCTTCCCGCCGGCGAGTACACGCTCTGGCTCCATGACGAGCCCATCCGGCACGGCGTCGCCGTCGCCGCCGGCACCGTCACCGAACTCTCGATTCAGGAGGACCACCGATGATCGGCTTGACCAGCCCCACGCACATCGCCCTGCTGTTCCTCATCGCGCTCGTGCTGTTCGGCGCGAAGCGTCTGCCTGAGATCGGACGCTCCCTCGGCACGGGCATGCGCGAG
>JAFALP010000050.1 GCA_019234175.1 Actinomycetota bacterium
CTTCCTCGAGCGCGCGAAGGGCGCGACCGTCCTCACCGGCGGCGGCACGAACGGCGATCGCGGCTTCTTCGTGAAGCCGACCGTCGTCGTCGACGTGGAACAGACGGACGAGATCGTCCAGAACGAGGTGTTCGGCCCCGTCGTCACGGTGCAGAAGTTCGCCGACGACGACGAGGCGATCGCGTGGGCGAACGACGTCCGCTACGGGCTCGCCGCCTCCGTGTGGACGCGCGACGTCGGCCGAGCGATGAACGCGGTCCGGCGGCTGCAGTACGGGACGGTGTGGGTCAACGACCACCTGCTCCCGATCACGTCCGAGATGCCGCACGGCGGCTACAAGCAGTCCGGCTACGGCAAGGACATGTCGATCTACTCCATGGAGGAGTACACGCAGATCAAGCACGCCGCCTTCAAGATCGACTGACACAACGGCTGGGGCCAGGCCCTGTTACGAAAGCGTCACGCGTGCGGCGGTCATCGCGCAGGACGCCGGCGCACATTCGTTCATGCGACGTGACACTCCCGTGACGGGGTCTGGCCCCCGGTGTTGGCGCCGTCAGGCGAGGCGCTTGTACAGACGGTCGATCAGCTCGGGCATCGCCTCGAGCCGGTCGGTGATCGCCCGAAGGCGGTATTCGCGGAAGTGCTCCGGGTCGACGTCGAGCGCGTCGGCGAGCGTCTTCACGACGTCGTTGGACGGCACGGGGCGGTTGCCGTGCACGAGGTGGTTCAGATAGCCCGCGGAGAGCCCGGTGCGCGCGGCGAGCTCGCGGTAGGTGACGCCGACCTCGTTCATGAGCGACTCGACAGTCGCCCCGAACGGCTCAACGCTGAATCGCCTCTTGCGCGCCATGGACTCACACCTCCTTGCCGAGCTCGGCGACGCTTAACCGCCGCTCCACGCCGGTCGCACGATCCCGGACGTCGACCCTGCCGTCCTCGAGGCTCTTCTTACCCGCGGTGACGCGAATCGGACACCCGATGAGATCGGCGTCGGCGAACTTCTCTCCCGCACGCTGGTCGCGGTCGTCGAGGAGGACGTCGAGGCCGTTCGCCGACAGCGCCTCCGCCGCCTCGAGCGCGATCTCGTCGGCGCCGGGCAGCACGACGAGATGGACGTCGTACGGCGCCACCGAGCGAGGCCACTGGATGCCGTTCTCGTCGAAGTGCTGCTCGACGATCGCCGCCATGACGCGGCCCGGGCCGATCCCGTAGCTGCCGCCGAGCAGCGGCTTCTCCTGCCCGTCCTCGTCGAGGAAGGTCGCCTCGAGCGGCTTCGAGTAGAAGCTGCCGAAGTTGAAGATGTGCCCGACCTCGACGGCCACGAGGAACTCGAGCGTGCCGCCGTCGACGGGACACCGGTCGCCCTCCTTCGGCTCGCGGAGGTCGGCGAAGCGCGGCTCGTAGTCGCGGCCCGCCTCGACGCCGCGCAGGTGGTAGCCGTCCTTGTTCGCCCCGGCGACGAACTGGCCGTCGCGCAGCGTCTCGTCGGCGATCACCTCGCCGGCGAAGCCCACCGGGCCGAGCGACCCGCCGCTCGCCCCGAACGCGGCGCGGATCTCCTCGTCCGTCGAGGGGCGCGACTCACCGGGCATCGCGTCGTAGAGCTTCATCTCGCTCAGCCGGTCGTCGCCGCGGACGAGGGCGAGCACGACCGACCCATCGGGCTTCGTCACCGGCATCGCCTTCGAGGTGGCGGCGATGTCGACGCCGAGGAAGTCGGCGAGCGCCTCGCAGGTCGTCACTCCCGGCGTCGAGATCTCCTCGGGCGCGACGAGCGTCTCCGGGAACGTCGGAACGCGCGGCACCGCTTCGGCGATGTCGCCGTCGGCGGCATAGTCGCCGTTTTGACACCGCACCAGGACGTTCTCGCCCGAGCCCGACGGTGCGAGAAAGTCGACGCTGAACTTGCCGCCCATGATCCCACTCTCGGCGACGACGTCGTACGCCTCGATCCCGCAGCGCTCGAAGATCTTCTTGTACGCGCCGCGGTTCGCTTCGAAGCTCACCTTGACGCTCTCCTCGTCGCGGTCGAACGAGTACGCGTCCTTCATGATGAACTCGCGCACCCGGAGGAGGCCGCCGCGCGGGCGCGGCTCGTCGCGGTCCTTCGTCTGGAAGTGGTACCAGAGCTGAGGCAGCTGCTTGTACGACTGGATCTCGCGCGCGTGGAACGTGACCGTCTCCTCGTGCGTGACCGGGAGGATGTACGGAGAGTCCTCGACGTGGAAGACCTCGGGGATGTCGAGGCGCCCGGTCTTCTCCCACAGCTCTGCGGGCGTGAGGACCGGCATGAGCATCTCCTGGCCGCCGATCGCGTCCATCTCCTCGCGGATGATCTGCTCGACCTTGCGGTGGACGCGCCAGCCGAGGGGCATGAATGTCCACACCCCTGCGCTGACCTGGCGGATGAACCCGCCACGGACGAGCAGCTTGTGCGAGATCGCCTCCGCGTCGGCGGGATCGTCGCGCAGCGTGGGTAGGAAGAGCTGTGAGGCCCGGTGGATCATGCGTTGTCCGAGCAGGCTACTCGAGCGGGATGAGTGACGCTTCCGCCATGGCAAGCGCCGCCGGCTTCGCCATCTTCAGTCGCTTCGGCCGCTGCATGCCTTCGGCGATCCACTTGTCGATCTCGAAGAAGAGCTCGTCGATGAGGATGTCGGACGAGACCTTCTTCAGGACGCGCCCGTGCGCGTACACGAAGCCGACGTCGCGGCCGCCGGCGATGCCGAAGTCGGCGTCTCCCGCCTCCCCCGGTCCGTTGACGGCGCAGCCCATGACCGCGACCTCGAACGCCTCCGGGTACGTCTGCAGCCGTTCCTCGACGACCTTCGCGAGATTCTCGACGCCGACGTTGTCGCGTCCGCAGCTCGGGCACGCGATCATCACCGGCCCGCGCTCGCGCAGGCCGAGCGCCTTGAGGATCTCGTACGCGGTCTTGACCTCCTCCACCGGGTCGGCGGTGAGCGAGACGCGGATGGTGTCGCCGATGCCGTCCATGAGCAGCGCGCCCATGCCGACGGCGGACTTGATCGAGCCGGAGAACGGCGTCCCCGCCTCGGTCACGCCGAGGTGCAGCGGGTACGGCACCTTGTCGGAGAGCATCCGGTACGCGCGGATCATCGTCGGCACGTGCGACGCCTTCACGCTGATCTTGAAGTCGTGGAAGTCGAGCCTCTCGAGCAGCTCCACCTGCTCGATCGCCTCGACGACGAGCGCCTCCGCCGTGTCCTCGCGCGCGAGCTCCTGGAGATGCTCGGGCAGCGAGCCGGCGTTCGCGCCGATGCGCATGGGGACGCCCTTCGCCTTCGCCGCCTTGACGACGCTCTCGACCTTGTCCGGCCCGCCGATGTTGCCCGGGTTGATGCGGACGGCGGCCACGCCCGCGTCGATCGCTTTGAGCGCGAGCGACGCGTTGAAGTGGATGTCGGCGATGACCGGGATCGGCGAGAAGCGGACGAGCTTCGACAGCGCCTCCGCGTCCTCCGTCTTCGGAACGGCGACCCGTACGATCTCGCAGCCGGCGGAGGCGAGCGCGGCAATCTGTGCGGTCGTCGCCTCGACGTCGTGCGTCTTCGTCAGCGTCATGGACTGGACGACGACTGGAGCCCCGCCGCCGATCTTCACGCCGCCGACCGAGATCTGGCGCTTGCTGGCCACTGCGCCTCAGTCTAGCCCGGCACCGGCGAGATCAGGATTTCTAGAGGATGAACGGCACGAGCATCTTCGTCCGGCGTTTGTACGCCGGATAGGTGTCCGGGAACTGCTCGGAGAGGTACCGCTCCTCCACCGTCGCGCTGTAGACGAAGTACGAGCCGGCGATGGCGACGACGACGAGCCAGTACCAGCTGAGCGCGATCCCGGTGCCGATGCCGGCGAGGATGATCCCCGAGTAGATCGGGTGGCGGACGAAGCGGTACGGCCCGCTCGTCACCAGCTCGGGGTCGAGCTTCTCCGTCATCGGCGTGCCCCAGTTGCGCCCGATCGCGAGGCGCGCCCAGATCGCGAAGAGCAGGCCGGCGAAGAAGAGGACGAGCCCGACGACGTCGCGCCACACGTCCGTATGGACGCCGTGATGCCGGAACACGCCGACCCGGACGAGCACGACCACGACGACGAGGATGACGAGCCTGATCCGGAGCGTCCGGGACCACGGCACGCGGCCGCGCTTCATGGAGAACGCCGCCGCCAGCCAATAGAGCCAGAACGCGGCCCAACCGATCTCGAAGACGAGCTCGACCGCTCTCATCTCTAGCCCGGCGCGTTGCCTCCGAGATCGTGCTGCAGCGCGATCACCCAGATCAGGATGATGAGCGCGAAGCCGACGACGGACACGCGCTCGTACACCTCGCGGGCCAGCGCGCGCCGCCGGAACGCCTCGATCACCGAGAAGAGGATGTGCCCGCCGTCGAGCGGCAGCAGCGGCAGCAGGTTGAGGAGCGCGAGCGACATGCTCACGAGCCCGACGATCTGGAGGTAGTAGTTGAAGCCGACCTGGAGCGCCGCGGCCGAGATGCGCACGATCCCGACGGTGCTCGTCAGCTGCGCCTGCTCGTGCCGGTGGAACAGCGACCCGAACGCCTTCACCGTCCCCGTCACCACCTGCCAGCAGTCGGACGCGGCGAGCCCGGCGGAGTGGCCGAGCGGATACGACATGAGCTTCGTCGCCGGCTCGAAGCCCCAGATCCAGCGGCCGTCGAGCTCGATCGTCCTCCGCGGCCCGAGCGTGACGTCCTTTCCGCCGCGGTCGACGGTGACGGTGATGGGGCGTCCGCGGCTCGAGCGGATGAGCTTCGAGACCTGGTCGAACGTCGTCGCCGAGCGGCCGTCCACGGCGACGACGCGGTCGCCGCGGTGCAGCCCCGCCGCCGCCGCCGGCGTCTTGGCGCTCACGGCTGCTACCTCCGTGCTCGGCGTCGAGCTCGGTGCGCCGGTCGCGTAGACGACGGTGAAGATGACGAACGCGACGAGGATGTTC
>JAFALP010000242.1 GCA_019234175.1 Actinomycetota bacterium
GGCGACGACGAGCGCGAGCGTGCCGAGCACGGTCAGCAGGCCGACGACGATCTCCAGGTCGCGGCCGGAATAGGCACGGGCGATGGCCGCGCCGGGGACGGCCGCGTCGCGGAGCGAGTTGGGCACGCCGCTCATCGGAATCGCCGCGACGAGGAACGCGGCGCCGACGATGGCGACGCCGGCGGCGAGCACCCAGCGCATCGTCCTCGCGCCCCCGCGCACCGCGCCGCCGAGGTAGAGCGGCAGGCTTGCGCACACGTACAGGAGCGCGGTCCCGCCCACTGCACGTCCGGTGTCGTTCACGTTCGCGTGCGCGACGAACGTCGACCCGGCGTGCACGTACTCGAATCCGGCGAGCACGAGGAGCGCGATCACCTCGGCGGCGGCGAGCAGCCCGAGCGCGACGAGGACCGCCCGGAGCGGCAGCGCCACGACCGCGACGATCGCCACCGGCAGGAGCAGCTCGAGCGCGGTGCGGTACGCCTGCATGCCGGGGAACACGGGCGGCAGCAGCTCGTAGACGACGTACGTGATCGTGAACGGGAGGTAGAGGAAGTACGAGAACGCCCAGATCCAGCCGTGCGCCAGCGCGACGCGCCGGCCGGCCGCGTCGGCGACGAACGCGGTCAGGCCGCCGTCGCCGACCACGCGCCGCGAGTACGCGAGCCAGATCGCGAGCGGCGCGGCGAAGACGGCGAGCGACAGCGCGACGACGAGGCCGGCTGAGTCGGCGCCGTCCCCCGCCACGCCGGGAAAGATCGTCAGCAGCGCGATCGGGCCGCCGATCGAGGCGACGGTGAACCCGAGAAGAAGGAGAGCCGGGAGGCCTGCGGCGGTCACTCCCGGCTCGGTGGGGCGCGCCCCCGCGATGGGTCAGCCCCAGCTCGCGTGCATGGACGTGCGCACTGCTCCCATTACGAGGCGCGTGCCGGACCGGATTTCAGGCGGCGGCGGTCTTCGCCACCGGCGGCTCGGCCGCGGCGCGCACGACGTGCACGCGATGGCCGCGCCTGCAGAGGAAGACGCCGGCCTCGAGGTCCGGGTCGAGCCGGCCCGCGAACGTCGACGCGGAGAGGCCGACGGCGGTGTCGATGCCGAGGCAGACCTCGCAGACTGCGGTGAACGACGTGTCGCCCAGACCGATCGACACGATCTGCGCGGGCTCGTTCACGCCGTCCCGGCAGCCAGATCGGAGAACTTCGCGTACCGCTTCAGGAACGACAGCTTCACCGAGTCGGTCGGCCCGTTGCGGTGCTTCGCGAGGATGACCTCGGCGAGGCCCTGCTGATCGGACTCGTCGTTGTAGTAGTCGTCGCGGTACACGAACATCACCAGGTCCGCGTCCTGCTCGATCGAGCCGCTCTCGCGCAGGTCGGACAGCAACGGCCGCTTGTCGGTGCGCTGCTCGACCGCTCGCGACAGCTGCGAGAGGGCGACGATGGGGACGTCGAGATCGCGGGCAAGGATCTTCAGGCTTCTCGACATCTCCGAGACTTCCTGCACGCGGCCGTCGCTCTCCCGCCGCGACGAGGGGGTGAGCAGCTGGAGGTAGTCGACGATGATCAGGCCGAGATTCGGGTGCCGCGCCTTCAGGCGCCGCGCCTTCGACCGGATCTCCATCATGTTGAGGAGGCCGGTGTCGTCGACGTAGATCGGCGCCTTCGCGAGCTTGTCGCACGCCGCCGTGAGCCGAGGCCAGTCGTCGGCCTGGAGCTTGCCGTTGCGCAGCCGCTGCGACTCGACCTTCGCCTCGCTGCACATCAGGCGCTGCGTCACCTCCGACTTCGACATCTCGAGCGTGAAGAGGCCGACGGGGACGTTGCTGCGCACGCCGAGGTTCGCCGCCATGCAGAGCGCGAGCGCGGACTTGCCCATGGACGGGCGCGCGGCGACGATGACGAGGTTCCCCGGCTGGAAGCCGGAGGTGAGCTTGTCGAGCTCGCGGAACCCGGACGGCGTCCCCGTCAGGTCGACGCCGGACTCGTACAGCTGCGTGATGCGCTCGAAGCTCTCCTTCAGCAGGTCCTCGATCTCGGACCACTCGCCGGTGACGCGCTGCTGGGAGAGGTCGTAGAGGATCTGCTCGGCCTGGTCGACGAGGTCGCCGGTGTCGCCGGGCCGTTCCCAGCCGAGGCGGGCGATCTCGCTGCCCGCGCGGATGAGGCCGCGGAGCGTCGCCGTCTCGTGGACGATGCGGGCGTAGTGGGACGCGTTCGCCGTGGCGGGGACGAGCGCCGCCAGCTCTCCGAGGCGGACGCGGCCGCCGACGTCCTCGAGCTCGCTCCGCTCCTCGAGCTCGTCGGTGAGCGTGATCGCGTCGACGGGCTCGCCCTTCGCGTACAGCGCGAGCGCGGCCCGGTAGATCTTCGCGTGCGACTCGCGGTAGAAGTCGCCGGCGTCGAGGATCTCGCTCACGGCGCCGATGGCGCCGGGCGACATCATCATCGCCCCGAGGACGCTCTCTTCGGCCTCGAGATTCTGAGGAGGGACGGGCGCCGACGGCGCGACAGGGGCCAGCTGTGCCATGCGCTTCGATTCCAGCACGGAAACCGATGCGTCGCCATGCGTGGAAGGGTCCGTTGTGAACATGTCTTTGTGCGCCATTTGCAGGGGAATCGACAATGATCGCCGCAGCGTCGGACGTCACACCTGGGGAGAAACTTGCCGCTAGACGCGGCAAGTTTCTTCGCTGTCCACACTGCGTGTGGACAGCTGGTGGAGGTTCCGCTTCGCGGGAGCGCTCGCCGGCCCAGCCGGCGAGCTCCTGCGGCGCGCGCAGCTGCCTAAAGTTCTTGTTCTTCTGCCGCGACTTCGACGTCCGTGTCGAAGTCGTCGGATTCCGACTCGATCGCGCGCTCGGCGGGGCCGGGCTCGAACTCCTCGTCCGGTTCGACGGGCTCCGCGGCGGCCTTCTGCTCGGCGAGCTCGGCCGCCTGCATCGCCTCGAGCTCGGCGTCGGACGGCAGCTCGCCGCCCTCCGGCACGACGAGCGTCGTCACCTCCACGCGCACGTCCTGGAAGAGGTCGATCGGCACCTCGTAGCGGCCGATGCGCTTGATCGCGCCGATGTCGATCTTGCGCCGGTCGACGCGGATCTTTTCCGTCTTCCAGATCTCGTCGGCGATGTTCGTCGCCGTCACGGAGCCGAAGAGCGCGCCGGTCGGGCCGGCCTTCACGTCGAAGCGGAGCTCGGTATTGCGGAGCCGATCCGCGATCGCCTGCGCCTGCTCGGCGTTCGACGCCTCGTGCCGCGCCCGCTTCACGTCGCGCTTGCGCAGCTCGGCGACGCGCTCCGCGGTCGCCTCCTCGGCGAGGTGGCGCGGGAACAGGAAGTTCCGCGCGTAGCCGCGCGCGACCGAGACGACGTCTCCGCGCAGCCCGATCTTGTCGACGTCGTCGAGGAGGATGACGTCCATCAGCGGTCCCGGTCCCTGTCGCCGCGGTCGCGGCGGCCGCCGCTCCGCTCCTCGGGGCCTTCCGCCACGTACGGCAGCAGCGCCATCTCGCGCGCCCGCTTCACGGCCTGCGCGATCTGCACCTGATGCCGGCGGCAGGCGCCGGTGATGCGGCGGCTGCGGATCTTGCCCTTCTCGGAGATGTAGCGGCGGAGCTGGTTCACGTTCTTGTAGTCGATCTCCGCGACCTTCTCCTTGCAGAAGTAACAGTTGCGCCGCTTGATCGCGCCGGCGGGGCCGCCGGGGCTGCGCTTGCGGCTCTGCTGCTGTGTTCTCTCTCTCGCCACCGGTTGCTCCTAGAAGGGGATGTCGTCGTCGGCCGTCGCCGGGAAGTCGGCAGCCGTGTCGGCCGCCGCCCCCGCCGGGACGAACTGGTTGCCTCCCTCGGGCGCGTCGCCGCGGCCGCCGAGGAACTGCACGCTCTCGGCGATGATCTGCACCGCCTGGCGCTTCGAGCCGTCCTGCGCGTCCCACTCGCGCCAGTCGAGCCGGCCGTCGATGCCGACGGGGCGGCCCTTGCTCAGGTACTGGGCGCTCGACTCGGCCTGGTTGCCGAAGATGGAGACGTCGAAGT
>JAFALP010000005.1 GCA_019234175.1 Actinomycetota bacterium
AGGACGCGCCGCTTCATGCCGCCGGAGAGCGTCATGATCTTGGAGTCCTTGCGGTCCCAGAGCGAGAGCTCCTTCAGCACCGCCTCGATGCGGGCCGGGTCGGAGGGCTTGCCGAAGAGCCCGCGGCTGAAGGCGACCGTCGCCCAAACGCTCTCGAAGGCATTGGTCGTGAGCTCCTGCGGCACGAGGCCGATCAGCGAGCGCGCGGCGCGCCAGTCGCGCAGGATGTCGTGCCCGCCGACCGAGACCGCCCCCTCGGTCGGCGTGACGATGCCGCAGACGATGTTGATGAGCGTCGTCTTCCCGGCACCGTTGGGGCCGAGCAGCGCGAAGATCTCGCCCTTGCGGATCTCGAGGTCGACGCCCTTCAGCGCCTGGCGGCCGCCGGCGTAGGTCTTGCCGAGGCCGCGGATGGAGATGACGGGCGGCATGGGCCGCGATTATCGCGCGCCGCTACTTCCTCTTCGTGGCCTTCTTCGCCTTGCGGGCTTTCGCCTTCTTAGCGGGCTTGCGCGCCGGCATCGCCTGCGCCGGCTTCCAGAGCCCGAGCATCCTGCCCTCGGGATCGGTGAAGAGCGAGAGCCAGCCCATGCCGGGCACTTCCTGCTCCTCGACGTGGATCTTGCCGCCGGCCGCCTCGATCTTCTTGCGGTAGGGAGCCAGCTCGTCGACCGCGATGTAGAAGATGGTCTGGCTCGGCCACGGCCCGCTGCGGTCGGGCCTCAGCATGCCGCCGCCGATGCCCATCTTGCTGCCGGTGTCGACGGCGCGGTAGTTCCACTGCGGGTGATAGGTCACCTTCCAGCCGAAGAGCTTCGCGTAGAAGTCGGAAAGCTTCTGCGGGTCTTCGGAGTTCATTTCCCAGTGGACGACGGGGTTGCCCATGCGGGCCTCCTTTCTGTTTCAGTGGACTTCGATTCGGGGGATCCGCCGCGCACGAGCGCGGCGGCAAGCGCCGCGACGAGGGCAAAGCCCGCGGCGACGGCAAAAGCGGCCTGGTACCCGGCAGCGAGCGCCGCTTCATTCATGGTGCCGCGCTCGAGCAGGCCCGCGGTGCGCGCCTCGGCGAGGCTCGCGAGCACGGCGAGGCCGAGCGCGCCGCCCATCATGAACGAGGTGTTGACGATGCCCGACGCGAGGCCGGCCTCCTGCGGCGCGACGTCGCCCATCGCCGCGAGGAGCACCGGGTTGAACGCGATCCCGGCGCCGACGCCGAGCAGGATCATGCTCGGGAGCACGTCGACGACGAAGCTGCCGTCGACCGGCGCGCGGGCGAAGAGGCCGAGGCCGATCGCCGCGAGCGTCAGGCCGACGCCGAGCGGCCGCTTGATCCCGAAGCGCATCACGATCTGCGCCGAAAGCCCCAGCGAGAGCGCGCCCATGATCACGTTCGCGGGCACGAAGGCCAGGCCGACCTTGAGCGGGCTGTAGCCGAGCACGAGCTGGAGGTACAGCGCCGAGAGGAAGAACCACGCGAACATCGCGCCGGCCCACAGCACGCCGACGCCGTTCGCGACGCTGACGTTGCGCTGCCGGAAGAGACGAAGCGGCATCAGCGGCTCCCTGACGCGCGCCTCCAGGACGAGGAACCCGGCGAGCAGCACCACCGCGAGGCCGAGCAGCCCGAGCGTCTGCGCCGACGTCCAGCCCGCCTGGTTGCCGTTGACGATCGCGTAGACAGCGACGAGCAGCGCGCCGGTGACGAGCACGGCGCCCCCGACGTCGAGTCGCGTGCCGATGGCGGCTCCGCGCCCGCCCGGGACGATGCGTAGCACGAGCGCGCACACGAGCACGCCGATCGGGACGTTCACGAAGAAGATCCAATGCCAGCTGATCAGATCGGTCAGCACGCCGCCGAGCAGCACGCCGAGCGTCCCGCCGCCGGAGGCGACGAAGCCCGCGACGCCCATCGCCTTCGCGCGCTCGGCCGGCTCCGTGAACAGGGTCATCACGAGCGAGAGGCCGACGGCGGACGCGACCGCGCCGCCGACGCCCTGCACGGCGCGTGCCGTCACGAGCAGGCCCTGCGTCGTCGCGAGGCCGCAGGCGAACGAGGCGACGGTGAAGAGCGCGATGCCGCCGACGTAGAGACGGCGGTGGCCGTAGAGATCGCCGAGGCGGCCGCCGAGGAGCAGCAGGCCGCCGAAGGTGAGCAGGTAGGCGTTGACGACCCACGCGAGCGACGACTGCGAGAAGCCGAGGCTGTTGCGGATCGACGGCAGCGCGACGTTCACGATCGTGCTGTCGAGCACGATCATCAGCGTCCCCAGGCAGAGGACGTACAGGGCGAGCCAGCGGGTGCGCGTGTTTTCGATCGTCATGTCGGTGCAGACCGCCGGAGCGGCCGAAACTCATCGCGCCGCGGGCGGTGCGAAGAGCACGACCCGCGGCTCGGAGCCGGCGGTCAGGTCGGTTTCGTTCGACCTTAACCGCTCGACCGGCCAGCCCAGGGCATCGAGAAAGGCGTCGGGCGGGTCGAGGAAGCCGATCAGCGGCGTCTTGTAGTGCATGCCGACGAC
>JAFALP010000024.1 GCA_019234175.1 Actinomycetota bacterium
GCCGCCGAGGTGGATGTCCAGCCCCTCGCCGAAGTCGGAGAGCGAGTCTCCGCACACGATCGCGTTGATCGCGGGCACCCAGAGGATGACGTCGTTGTCCTCGCGTCCCGCGAAGGCGCGCATGCCGAACGGCCATTCGCCGGGACCGTGAAAGTGCCCTTCGCCCTCGCCGCCGCGCAGCCACACGAGGTCGTCGCTCTCCATGCCGCGCACACGCTCGGGATCGACCTTGAACTTCTCCACCCAGTCCTCCCAGGTGTCCACGGGCGGGGTATGCACGGGCAAGCCGAGCCTGCGCGCGTCGCGCTCGTGGTAAGGCGCGGTCAGAACGACGGCGGTCGCGCGCTCACGCAGCTCGTCCGGGACGGAGATCGGGTCGAAGAGCACGAGGTCGTCGCCGAGCTCGACCGCGTAAGACGAGACGGTCTCGGGCCACCACTGCTCCTCGTTCCAGTCGGGATGGGGAGCCGTCCAGTGCCAGACGCCGGATCGCAGCTCGCGCACGCCATTGATCCTATTGAGGTGGCCTGGGATCATCCGCGCATGGTCCGCCGGGTCGTGGTCCTTGCCGCGCTCGCCTTGCTCGCCGGCGCTGTGCCCGCAGCTGCGGGCACCTCCAAGTCGTTCTCGATTCCGCTGCCGGCGCCGAAGACCGGAACGTTCGTCGAGCTCGTCGCCAAGGGCGTGCCCGGAAAGCCGGCGGTGACCGGCGATCCGTTCACGATCACGATCGGGAACCTGAGCTCCCTTCCGAGTTACATCCGCGCCGCGGCTGCGGTGGTTCGCGCCAAGCCGCTCGAGTACGACATCTTCATCGCGATCAACGCCCCCGAGGGGCTCGTCCACGGGCGGCGCCTGGCCGTCGCGGACGCGCTCGACCTGATCATCGCCAGCGCCTCGCAGGCGTTCCCGACCGGCAACATCGACCTCCACAGCGGGGACGGCTGCGCGGCCTTCTACATCACGCACGCATACGGCGGATCACCGGTCGTGACGCTCGGTCCCTGGCAGTCGACGGGCAACGCGATCTTCGGCTTCACCAAGGCCGCCGACAAGCACTGCAAATAGCGCGCCGGCATCCGTCCGCCGGTGCAGCTACTGTGCCGACGGCACGAACCCCTTTAACCCGGTCCAGCGAGGCCGGAAAGGAGTCGAATGGCAACGCATGCCCCCGAAACGGGGAAAGTCCTGCTCGACGCCGACGGGCTGTCGCGGACGCTCTCCCGTATCGCCCACGAGATCATCGAAGGCAATCCCGACCTCGACGAGGTCGCCCTCGTCGGCATACAGACACGCGGCGTCCCGCTCGCGCAGCGGCTCGCGCGCCTGATCGAGGAACGCGCCGGCGAGGCGCCGCAGCTCGGCGCGGTGGACATCACCTTCCACCGCGACGACGTGCACGTCCGCGGCGGCGAGGCGCCGCTCCACCCGCAGCCGATCGTCCGCGAGACGCTGCTCGACTTCCCACTCGAGGGACGCACGATCGTCCTCGTCGACGACGTCCTCTACACGGGCCGCACGATCCGCGCGGCGATCGAGGCGCTCTTCGACTACGGGCGCCCCGCGCGCGTGCAGCTCGCCGTCCTCGTCGACCGCGGCCACCGCGAGCTGCCGATCCGCCCCGACTACGTCGGCAAGAACCTCCCGACCTCGCGCGAGGAGCGCATCCAGGTGCAGCTGCTCGAGGTGGACGAGGTCGACTCCGTCCTGCTCGTCTCCGTGCCCGAGGAGGAATCGCGATGACGTCCATCCGCCTCGTGCGCGACGACCTCCGCCCGCCCGGGCCGCCGCCTCGCCGCCACCTACTCTCCATCGCCGACCTGACCGCCGACGACGTGCAGCGCCTGCTCGGGACCGCGCGCACGTTCGAGTCGGCGCTCGACCGCGAGGTGAAGAAGCTGCCGACGCTGAAGGGCCGGCTCGTCGTCAACCTCTTCTACGAGTCGTCCACGCGCACGTCGTCGAGCTTCGAGCTCGCCGCGAAGCGTCTCTCGGCCGACACGCTCACGATCAAGTCGGCGGGATCGTCGGTGGACAAGGGCGAGTCGCTGAAGGACACCGCGCAGACGCTCGGCGCCTACGACCCCGACGTCATCGTCATCCGGCATCCGCAGATCGGCGCGCCGCAGCTCGTCGCCCGCGTCACCGCCGCCCATATCGTCAACGCCGGCGACGGGAAGCACCAGCACCCGACGCAGGCGCTGCTCGACCTGTACACGATGCACGAAGCGTTCGGCCGGCTCGACGGCCTCCACGTCGCCGTTGTCGGAGACGTGCTCCACTCGCGCGTCGCACGGTCGCTCGTGCAGGCGCTG
>JAFALP010000054.1 GCA_019234175.1 Actinomycetota bacterium
CGTAGCCGCCGAGCACGCCGGAGAAGAGCGTCACGAATCCGACGACCGCCATCCCCGCGGCGGCGATCCACGGGTTGCGGGAGCAGAGGGTCCCGAGGGTGATGTAGAGGGCGCCGACGGCGGCCAGCCCGAGGTACGCGGTGAGGCGGGCGCGCCAAGGCCCGGCGAACTCGGTGAGGACGAGGACGGCGAACGACCCGAACGCGGCGAGGATCGACGTCTGCGGCTGCTTCACCACCTTGTCGGCGAAGGCGAAGACCGCCGGCATGACGATCGCGGCGCGGACGGCGGCTCGGAGCGCGGCGGCGTTCAAGCCGCGATCTTACGGCGGCAGAATGGCCTTCGATGGCCGAGGAATCCGGACGGTCGGTGATAGGCGGGATCGCGGCGGCCGGGTCGGCGGTCGCGGAGGCCGGAGCAGCCCGCCTCACCCGTGCGCTCGGCGGCCGCGAGCGAACGCGCGTCATCGTCGTCCTCGCGTGCGTTCTCGGGCTGAGCGCCGCCGACGTCTCCACCGTCGGCGCCTCCGCCACCGAGCTCCGCCACGGCCTCCACATCAGCAACACCGACATCGGCCTTCTCGTCGCCGCCACGTCGCTCGTCGGCGCGGTCGCGACGCTGCCGTTCGGCGTGCTCGCCGATCGCGTGCGGCGGACGACGACGCTCTCGATCACGATCGTGCTGTGGGCGGTGGCGATGCTCTGGAGCGCATCCGTCTCCGACTTCCACGACCTGCTGGTGGCGCGGCTCTTCCTCGGCGGTGTGACCGCCGCGGTCGGACCGATCGTCGCCTCCCTCGTCGGCGATTACTTCGGCGGCTCCGAGCGCGGACGCATCTACGGCTACATCCTCACGGGCGAGCTGGTCGGCGCCGGCTTCGGCTTCGCGGTCACCGGCGACATCGCCGCCGCCTCGTGGCGCGCGGCATTCGTCATCCTCGCGCTGCCGGCGATCGCGCTCGCCGTGTTCGTCGCGCGGCTGCCCGAGCCGCGGCGCGGCGGCAAGGGCGTGCTCGCGCACGAGACGCGTGCGCCGAGTGAGGGCGACGAGGACGGAACGCACGAGACGGACGCGCAGCGTCTCGCGCGCGAACGCGGGACGGCTGCCGATCCAGAGCTCGTGCTCGACCGTGATCCGCGCAAGATGAACCTCATCGCGGCGACGCGCTACGTGCTGCGCATCCGCACGAACATCGTGCTCATCGCCGCGAGCGCGCTCGGCTACTACTTCCTCGCCGGCGTGCAGACGTTCGGCTCCGAGTTCGCGAAGGAGCAGTACCGGATCGGCCAGGCGCCGGCGAACCTCCTCCTGCTCGTCATCGGCGCCGGTGCGCTGGCGGGCGTCCTCGGCGGCGGGGCGCTCGGCGACCGGCTCCTGAAGCGCGGGCAGCTGAACGGCCGGATCTACGTCGCCATCGCGGCTGCGGGGCTGACGCCGTTCCTCTTCGCGCCGGCGCTCTTCACGCGCAGCGCGTCGGCGGCCGTGCCGTACCTCATGGGCGCCGTCCTGCTGCTGTCGGCCCAGAACCCGCCGCTCGACGCCGCGCGGCTCGACATCATGCCGCCGCTCCTGTGGGGCCGCGCGGAAGCGGTGCGGACGTTCCTGCGCTCGCTCGCGCAGGCGCTCGCGCCGCTCATCTTCGGCGCGGTCAGCGACCACGTGTTCGGCGGGGGCCGCTCGGGGCTGCAGTGGACGTTCGTCGTCATGCTCGTCCCGCTCGCGGTGAGCGCATACCTGCTCTTCGAAGGGCGGAAGACCTACCCGCGCGACGTCGCTACCGCTGCAGCATCGAGTCGATGGCCTGGTCCAGCTCGTCCAGGCGGCTGACACCGAACGCGCGGACGATGGCGCCCACGTCGACGACGACGTTCGTCGGCACGCCGCGCACGCCGAGCGAGCGCGCGTACTCCGCCGTCTCGTCGAGCAGCACCGTGCCTTCGAGCCCCCACATCTCGCAGAAGCGCTCGACCTCGGGCCGTGGGTCGGAACCTTCCCAGATGTCGATGTGGATGACGTCGAGACCCGACCGGTCCCGTTCGCGCCGGCGCAGCTCCTCGAGGAACGGCGCCTCCGCGTTGCACGGCCCTCACCAGCTGGCGAAGAAGTTGATGATGTAGCGCTTCTCGGCCCACTCCAGGCTCGAGCGCCGCTCGCCCGTTCGGAGGTCGACGAGCGAGAAGGGCGGAAGCGGCTCGCCGACGAACGGCGACGGCTCCTCGACCACGCGCAGCGGCGGCGGTCCGGCGAGCAGGTCCTCGGCGATCGTGAGCGTGCCGGTTCCCGCATCGGCGACGAGCAGCCTTCCCGTGCGACGGTCGACGGTGACGCCTCCGGGGCCTTCGCCGACCGGGATCTGCGTCCACTCGACCCCGTCGGCGACGCCGAGGACGCTGACCGTGCCGGCGCCGCGGTTGCTGACGTAGACGCGGTCGTGCGCGGGCGCGACGGTCAGGCCGACCGGCGCCTCGCCGACGCGAAGCTGCTCGATGACGCGGGCGCCTTCCACGTCGATGCGGTTGACGGCGCCCGCGACCGAGTTCACGACGAACGCCTCGCCGCGCTCGGGCACGACGCCGACGGCGCATGCGCCCGTCCCGACGTCGATCCGGTCGTACGGCTCGTTCGTGTCCGCGTTCACGAACGTCACCGACGCGGCGATGAAGTTGACGCACAGGATGATGCGCCGCTCGCGGTCGAGCTCGATGGCGCCGGCGCCGATCTCCGCCTCGACGGTCGCCACCGTCTCGAGCGTGTCGACGTCGATGACGCTCATCGTCCCGCCGAGCGAGTTGCCGACGTACAGCCGGCGCGTCGCCTCGTCGTAGGCGAGGCCGGAGGGATAGCCCCCGACCGCGATGGTGGCGGCGAGCTCCAGGGTCTCCGCGTCGACGACCGAGACGGTGTCGGAGTGCGCGTCGGCGGTGAAGATCCGGTCGGTCGGCGCGTCGAAGGCGAGGTCGATCGGCTCCTTGCCGACCGGCACCCGGGCGATCGGCTCGAGCCGCTCCAGGTCGACGACGGTCACCCAGTCGCTGCGCGAGCAGGCGACGTACGCCCGCCGCCGCGCGTCGTCGACGGCGACGCCCTCGGGGTCGAGCCCGACGGGGATGGTCGCGATCGTGCGGGAGTGGGCGGGAAGGTCGATGCGGCATGCGGCCCCCGGGGCGAACCGCTCCGCGGGATCCGCAGCAGCCACGGGGGACTCGTATCACATTCCGGTGACGGGGCCGCCGGCGCGCCGTCACCAAACCGTTTCCTCTCGTTAGCCGGGAGGTCCCCCAAATGGTTGCCCCGGAGACCGAGGATCGCTCTCGTCCAAACCCATCCGCAGAAGGGGGCACGATGAGTAGACGGATCCGCTGGATCCTGCCCGTGTTCGTCGTCGGTGTGGCCGCGGCCGTCGTGGCAGCAGCGTCGACGGCGGGATCGAACGCACGCAGCGCCGGTGCGACCGCGACGCCGATCAGGCACGTGGTCGTCATCTTCCAGGAGAACGTCTCGTTCGACCATTACTTCGCCACCTATCCGAACGCGGCGAACACCGACGGCGTCCCGTTCGCGGCCGCGCCCGACACGCCCTCCGTGAACGGCCTGAGCGGATCGCTGCTGACGGCGAACCCGAACTCGGCGAATCCCTTCCGTCTCGACACGAGCGCCAACGGGCCCGGCAACAACGGCAACGGCCTCGAGACCTGCGACCAGGATCACAACTACAGCGACGAGCAGCAGGCGATGGA
>JAFALP010000113.1 GCA_019234175.1 Actinomycetota bacterium
CCGTGAGTGGTGACAGGACGATGTGGTCGAGGTTGTGGCCTGCGCGCGCCGCGAGCAGCTGCAGCACGCCGTACAGCGAGTTGAAGACGAGCCCGGCGGTGAACCATCCGATCGTCCGCCAGTAGAACCGCTCGCCGCGGCGCACGAGATACGTCACGGCGCAGGTGAGGAACACCCAATGGATGACGAACTTGCCCATCCCCTTCTCGTACTCCGACAGCGCCTGCTTCGTCTGCAGGTTGAAGAACCCGAGCAGGTAGACGAGCACGAACGCGACGAAGAAGCCGACGACGATCCCCGCCGTCTTCGGCGTCCGTCCTCGGCTCTGTGCGGCGAACGCACCGATGAACAGGATCGTGAGGATGTCGGTGATCTCGACGTTCCCGGCGACGTTCCAGTGCACCTTCTCGAACGTCATGCAGAAGAACGCGGCGAAGAAGAAGAAATCGGCGATACGCGTCCGGCTGACGGTGCGCGGGAGCGCGACGGCGGCGGCGGTCACGGGAGGCTCCTGAGCAGGTCGGCGAGCTGCTCGACGCGGCGACCGCGCGAGAGCCGGTCGCGCCACTCCGGCGAGAGCGGAGGCCCGTCGAGCGCGCCGTCCCGCCACTTCCCGTGCAGATCGACGAGCGCCGCGCGAATCCCCTCGACGTCGTCGGGGGCGACGACGACGCCCGCGCCGGTGTCGCGGATGAGCTTCGCCGCGGCGCCGTCAGGCGGTACCACGGCGAGGATCGGCCGCTCGGCGGCGACGTACTCGAACACCTTCCCCGACAGCACGCCGCGGCCGCGGCCGCCCGCTTCCGGGATGAGGAGCAGCAGGACGTCGCTCTCGCGCTGCAGCTCCAGCGAGCGCCGGCGCGGCACGTAGTCGATCAGCTCGACGCGGTCGCCGAGGCCGAGCTCCTCGAGGAACTCACGGTCACCGGGACGGAAGTCGCCGACGAAGCGCACGGTCGCGTCCTCGAGCCCGGACTCCGCGAGCGCGCGCAGGAACGGCTTCGGATCGCGGCGGCCGAAGAAGGACCCCGTGTGCGTGATCGTGAACCGCTCCGTCCGCACGTGCTCGAGCCCGGCGAAGTCGTCGAAGTCGGAGCCGTTCTCGATCCTCACCACACGACCGCGCGGATTCAACCCTCGCGTCTCGTCGGCGATGGCCTCCGCCGCCGCGACGATCGCGTCCGCGCGTCGTGCCACGAGCATCGCAACACCGCGCGCGGCCTTCTCCTTCGCCCTCACGGCGAGCGTGTCGGACCGGCGGTGAGGATGCGCGACGAGCGAGTCCCGCAGGTCCGCCACCCACTTCGCGCCGGTCGCCGCCTGGACGGCCGCGCCGATGAGATGCACGGAGCCTGGCGGCGACGTCGTGAGCACGACGTCGATCCCCTCGCTGCGCGCGATCGAGATGGCCTTCGGGATCGCGGTCGCGTTCCAGGTCACGTTCTCGTCCGGGAGGAGCAGCCGCCGCCCCAGCGTCGAGACCCTCCGCACGGCGAGGTCGACCCCCGATCGGCCGTGCAGCTCGTCCGCGAGGCGGCGCCCGCGCGGCCCGACATAGCGGGCCCGGTGCACCCAGGCCTGCGTCGGCAGCGGCAGGTCGGCGTCCTCGTGCAGCCACTTGGGATCGTCCGGCGCGAGCACGTGCGTCTCGATCCCGAGCGCCGGCAAGTGGCTGGCGAACTTCAGCGACCGCTGAACGCCCCCGCCGCCCGCAGGCGGGAAGTACAGCGTCACCAGTAGGAGTTTCACCGACCCGATGCTACGGTCTGGACGGGCAGTGGTCAGAGTTGTGGCGTTCGTTGCGGCAGGCGTCGCGGCGCTGAGCGCGCCCGCCTTCGCGCGCGCGTATGGCTGGCCGATCAAGCCGTTCCACCGCCAGCACGCGATCCGCGGCGCGTTCGACGACCCGCGGCAGGGCGGCACCTTCCACTTCGGCGTCGACATCTCCGCCTCCTTCGGCACGCCCGTCTACGCCGTCGCCTCCGGCACCGTCTTCCGATACTCGGACGCGGTCGCCGTCCGTCAGTCGGACGGGCGCGAGTTCTCCTACTGGCACGTGCGGGCGACGGTGAAGGAGCACTCGTACGTGACGAAGGGCCGGCAGATCGGCGTCGTGCGCTTCGGCTTCGGGCACGTGCACTTCGCCGAGTTCAACGGGCGCACGTACGTGAACCCGCTGCGGCCCGGCGCCCTGACCCCGTTTGCCGATCACACCGTGCCGGTCGTCGGCCCGATCGACGTCGTCGATTCGGACGGGATCGTGAAGGCGACGGTCGAGGCGTATGACCCGCCGCCGATGCTGCCGCCGGGGCTATGGAACGACGCCGTGTGGACGCCCGCCCTCGTCCGCTGGCGCATCGTCGAGGACGGGCGCCCGGTCGTTCCGTGGACCGTGGCCGAGAGCGCCGCCACCTACCATCCGCGCCGCGACTACGCGAAGGTCTTCGCGCCGGGGACGCACCAGAACTTTCCCGGAATACCGGGGCGCTACATCTTCTGGCTCACGAGCGGGACCGGCCTGCTGGACGGGCACTACGTGATCGAAGTGAGGGCGAGCGACACGCGCGGCAACACCGGCACGGCGTCGTATCCGTTCGACGTCCTCACCGATCAGAGCTTGAACACGATGAAGTTCGCGTCCCGGTAGACCGGGAGCGCGCCCTGCGCCTCCACGCGTGCGACCGGCTCGCCGCGCCGGAGGACGAGCCACTGCGCGTCGTAGCGCCGCGGAATCGCGAGGCTTCCGCTGTCGAGGAACCGGATAACGTCTGCGCGGCGCGCAGCGGGACGGTTCGCCTTCGTGTCGGCAACGTGCGCGGGAGGCGCGTTGCAGACGTACACCGGCGCGTACGCGGAGATGCGATAGCTCGTCTCCAGGTCCGCGAACACGACCGAGCGCTTCGGGACGTCCGCTCGGAGGTAGTGAACGAGACCCGGCGTGAGCGCGCTCGGGTCCTTCCCGTACGACGTGTTCCAGTGCGAGAAGCCGTGAACGAGCACGGGGGCGGCGAAGAGCACGACGGCGAACGCGGCGAGCGGTCCCTCCCGTGCCGACCCGCGCCTGATCGCGTACGCGAGGAGCCCGGCGAGGCCGCCGAAGAGCGCGATCCACGCCGGCGCCGCGGGCGACGCGTGGAACACCGTCCCGAAGTCGCCCGGATACTCGAGCTGGAGCACGATCCCGGCCGCGAGCGCGACGGGCAAGACGACGGGCCCGACGAAGCGCGCGGCCACCGCAGCGCCGCCGACCAGCGCGAAGGCGAACGGCACGAAGCCGGCCGCGCGGCGCGACTGTGAGAGCGAGACGGCGTCGGAGAAGTGGGGGAAGAGCACGTCCCACAACTCGAGGCCGAGCACGAGCACGGTGCCGCCGAGGACGAAGGCGCTCCAGCGCCGGCGCCCTGCGAGCCCCGCGAGCGGGACGAGCACGAGCGCGGCGACCGCGATCGCGCCCGAGCGCGACATGATTCCCGCCGCAAGGTGGTAGCTGCTCTGCGAGTGCACGACGAGGTCGGTCGCGTAGTGGCGTAGCTGGCTTGCCTTCTCGGCCGGAGTGGGATTGTGCGACAGCGTCTCGTCCACGATCGGCTTCAGCCAGAGGAAGACGAGCAGCGGTGGCACGCCGTACGCGACGAGCGCGACGACGTTCGCACGCAGGTCGCGGAACGCGCGCACGACGACGTATCCGACAAGGGGGATGGCGAGGAAGAGCGCGTACGTCGGATGGACGAACGCAAGGTCCATGCCGAGCGCCGCCAGCGTCAGGCCGGCTCGCCACGAGGGTGCGCGCGCGAACGCGAAGAAGAGCGCGATCCCCGCAGGGACGAGCAGCTGCCGCGCGACGCTGCCGGGGCCGTCGAGCGTCGTGTACGCGCCGCCGTCGCCGGGCGCGAACGCGATGAGCGCCACCTGCGCGACCATCGCCGCAAAGCCGAGCGTGACGGAACCGAAGACGACGCGACCCGCTTCGTAGGCGAGGAGCAGCGCGAGCGGAGCGAGCAGGCTCGGCTCGTGGAGGACGACGGAGCTCGGGTCGACGCCCGCGACCTCGGCGACGAGCGCGAGCCAGCCGTGCCACAGCGGAAAGGCGTAGCCGGGATGGAGGCCGCCGTCCTTGAACTCGTCGACCGCCCGGAGCGAGAGCGAGCCGAAATCGTCGAGCTTGCGCACGCGGCCGAGATGGAAGAGCGCGTCGCCGTGCAGGACGCCTTCGATGAACCACAGCGCGCCGCCGAGCGCGAGGCCGGCGAGCGTGACGGCTCCCGCACCGGGAAGACCGTCGCTATGCACCTGGCGAAATGCGAGCGGCGCCGCGAGTGCGCCGATGCCGAGCACGAGCCCGAGCGTGAGCCACAGCGACCCGTGCACCGCAAACGTGAGCGCAAGCGCGCCCGCGACGACCGCGACCGACCACGTGAACGTCGCGGCGACACCGCGGCGGCCGAGCGCGCGCGCGACGAAAACGCCCGGTGCGAGGAGCACCGCCGTGGCGAACGCGAGGCGGAGCCAGAGGATCACAGCGCGCGGATCACGTCGAACCGGCGCCGGAGGAGCAGGCCGAGCACCATCACCCACGCGGCCGCTCGCGCCGTCGCCCGGCCGCGGTGCTTCTCGAGGAAGCGGAGCTGCCCGCGGACGTTCTGCGCGAGCATTCGGCCTCTGTGCGACCCGCCGTACACGTGTGTCGCGACCGCGGCCGGGTCGAACCACACCTGCCAGCCTGCCTCGTGGAAGCGGTAGGCCCAGTCGGTCTCCTCGCTGAAGAGGAAGAAGCCGTCGTCTGCCTCGCCGGCGTCGTCGATCGCGGCGCGGCGGACGAGCCAGACGGCGCCCATGATCCAGTCCGCTTCGCGCGCCTCGTCGTGCGCGAAGCCGCCGGCGTAGAAGGCGTTCAGCGCCGAGGACCGCGGAGCAAGCTTGCGCAGGAACAAGTACTCGGTCGCGATCCGCCACACGGTGGGGAAGCCACGCACCGACCGCTGCAGCGTCCCGTCCGGGTTCTGCAGCCGCGGCGCGACCACGGCCGCGCGCGGATGCGCGTCCGCGAACGCGACGAGCTCGGCGAGCGCGCCGTCGTGCATCCACGCGTCCGCGTTCAGCAGGAGGACGTAGGGGCCCGACGTGCGCGCGATGCCGGTGTTCCATCCGTACGCGAGGCCGCGATTCTCCTCCTCGACGAGCTGCACGTCGGGAAAGCGGTCGCGCACGAACGCGACGGTCCCGTCGGTCGAGCCGTGGTCGACGACGACGGTCTCTTCCCCGCGGACGCTCTCGAGCGCCTGCTCGATCCAGGGCAGCGCGTTGTACGTCACCACGACGACGCTCATCGGCGCAGCGCTTCCCGGGCGACGATCACCGCTCCCGGAAGCGCGAGCGCGATCGTCACGACGAAGAAGAGAAAGCCGGTCGCGAATGCCGGGTCGGCGGCCACCCCGAGCTCGCCGAGAAACGAGACGAAGAACGATTCGCGGACGGCGAGCCCGTTCACCGTGAACGGGATGAGCGCCACGAGGAACAGCAGAGGCCCCATGACGTAGTAGGGCCGCGGCGAGAGATCGACGCCGACCGCCTTGCCCGAGCACCAGATGGCGAGGACGCGCACGGCCTGCACGACGAGCGTGAGCAGGAACATCCAGACGAGCAGCGGCACGTCGTCCCGGAACGAGTGCAGCGCGAGGTACACCTCGCGCAGCGGGCGCTCGAGACGCACGGCGCGCAGGAGCGGGCGCAGACGCCGGAGCGGCCCGTGCATCCGCGTCGAGAAGAGCACGACGCCGAGCGCGATGGTGGCGACGACGAACGCGAGCTCGATCCAGAGGTATCCGCCGACGCTGTAGCGGCCGACGGCGAGCGCGAAGCCGGCGATCGCAAGCGTCAGCGTGGCCGCGCCGCCGAGCGCCCGCTCGAGGAGCACCGTCCCGGCAGCCGCGCCACCCGAGCCCTCGTGGCGGCGCATGGTCTCGTAGATGCGAGACGCATCACCGCCGAGCGCGGTCGGCAGCACCTGGCCGGCCGCGTACCCGACGAAGTACGTGCGCACGAGCCGGGGCAGCGTCTCGTGCACGCCGCGCGCGGCGAGCAGCCGCTGCCACCGCCATGCCATCGGCCACGTCGACCCGACCATGATCGCGACCGCGGCGAGGAACCACGTGACGTGCGCGTGCGCGAGCACGTGCCCCGTCTGACCGAGATTGATCTTCCAGAGGATGTATGCGGTGCAGAGCCCGGTGACGACAAGGGTCGCGCCGACGCGCCAGAGGCGCCTCACGCGACCGCCTCGACCGGCGCCGTCACGAACCGGATGCGCCACGCGGACTCCTCCGCCGCGGCGATCGCGTCGTCCCGCGTGCGGCCGGTGGCGATGACGACGCCGGCGCGGTCGGACGCGCGGAGCAGCTCGCCGAACACGTGCCCCGGCTTCCGGTACACGCGGATGGCGCGGACGCCGCCGATCGCGAAGGCGTCGTCGATGCCGTCGATCTGCTGAAGGACCCCGCGGGGCGCGACGAGGAAGCGCACGCATGCGCCGCCGGCCACCATGGTCGGCTCCACCTCGTGCGCGTGCACGGGCTCGCCGAGGGCGGCCGCGACCGCGAGCGTGTTCTCGTCGATGCCGAGCGCCGCGCGGCAGAGCTCGGCGTCGTGGCCGCCGCCGACGCGCGCGGACACCTTGGCGACGAGCGGGCCGTTCGGGCCGAGCAGGAGCTGGGCGACGACGGGACCGCCGTCGATGCCGATCGCGGACGCCGCCGCGGCAGTCGCCTCAAGGACGGCCTCAGCTCCCTCCGGCGAGACGTCGGCGGGCCACGTGTGCGCGAGCGGCACGCCGAAGGCCGGCTGCGGCGCCGGCTCCGGGTCGGTGATCGTCAGCGGGACGAAGCGGCCGTCGGCGATGAAGGCGTTCACGGTGACGGCGCGCAGGCCCGGGAGCTCCTCGACGAGGCAGTAGTCGCCGCGCGCCTCGGCGAGCGCGCCGGCGGTGGCGGCCGCGAGCTCCTCCGCCGTCCGCGCGAGGCGCACCGCGCGCTCGCCCAGGCTGTTCGGCGGCTCGACGACGAGCGGATAGCCGAGCTCGCCCGCCGCCGCCGCCGCCTCGGCAGGCGTCCGGCAGGCGATCGAGCGCGGCTGCGCGAACCCGGAGGTCTCGAGCCTTTCGCGCTGCCGGAGCTTCGAGACGGCGACCGCGGCCGCCTCCGGGCTTATCGGATGCGGGAGGCCGAGCCGGTTCGCGATCCGCGCCGCGATGGCGACCGCGTGGTCGGTGCCGGGCGCGATGAGGCCGTCCACCTCCTCGGCGCGCGCGAGCCGGTCGATCGCGGGCTCGTCCTCGATGGAGACGATCGCGCGCCGGTCGGCGTACTTGAAGCCGGGCGCGGAGGGATCGCGGTCGGCCGCGACGACGGTGAGCCCCCGCCGCCTGGCGGCGGCGAGAACTCCCAGCTGCGCCGGGCCGGCGCCGAGCACGAGCAACCGCACCGGCCCATTGTCACGACAGGTCCGGCTAGGCCGCCTCAGCAAGGAGCGGCGCCTCGACGTCGGCGCGGGCCCCGGCCGGCTTGTGCCGGATGAGCCCCGCCGCCACCGCCGCGAGCGCGACGACGCCCGCGCCGACCCAGACCGCCACGGACGTGCCGTGCGTGAACGTCTGCGCCGTGCGGTATCCGCCCTCGTGGGCGAACACCGAGGCGAGGACCGCGACGCCGAACACGCCGCCCAGCTCGCGGATGGCGTTGTTCGCGCCGGACGCCTTGCCCTCCTGGTCCGGGCGCACAGAGCTGAGCACGACGTTCGCCACCGGGGCGAAGAACAGCGCCATGCCCGTCCCCGACAGGATGAACGGGACGACGAGCGCGGCGTACGACACCGTCGGCGACTGCACCGCCGCGATCCACGCGAGGCCGGCGGCCTGCAGCCCGAGCCCGACGGTCATGATCCGGTTCCCGCCGATGCGGTCCGAGAGCGCGCCCGCGATCGGCGCGACGAAGATCGGCATCGCCGTCCACGGGAGGATGCGCAGCCCCGAGCCGAGCGGCGAGACGTGCTGCACGGTCTGGAAGAACTGCGCGAGCAGGAAGATCGATCCGAACATCCCGAAGAACATGAGGAGCGACGCCACGTTCGTGAGCGCGAACGTCCGGTTGCGGAAGAAGGTCATCGGAAGCATCGGGCTGGGCGCGCGCAGCTCCCACGCGACGAAGGCGGCGACGAGCGCGACGCCGGCGACGATCGGAAGGACGATGCCGGTACTCGTCCAGCCGTGCGCGTTGCCGCGCACGAGGCCCCACACGATCCCGAGCAGGCCGGCACTGACGAGCCCGAGGCCGGGGAGATCGAGACTCGAGTCCGTTCCGCGGGTCTCGTCCAGCCGCGCGAGCGCGAGCGGCGCGAGGACGAGGCCGATGGGCACGTTCAGCCAGAAGATCCAGTGCCACGAGATGCCGCTGACGATGGCGCCGCCGACGAGCGGGCCGATGGCGATGGCGAGCCCGCCGATGCCGCCCCAGATCCCGAGCGCGAGACCGCGGCGCTCGCGCGGCACGGCCGCGGAGAGGATCGTCAGCGTCAACGGCGTGACGATGGCGCCGCCGACGCCCTGAACGGCGCGGGCGATGTCGAGCGCGTTGGCGCTCGTCGACAGCGCCGCGGCGGCCGACGCGCCCGTGAAGAGCAGGAGGCCGAGGGCGAACATGCGCCTGCGGCCGAACCGGTCGCCGAGCGCGGCGCCGGTGAGGAGCAGGACGGCGAACGTGAGCGTGTACGCGTTCACGGTCCACTCGAGCTGCGAGATGGTCGCGTGCAGGTTCCGCCGGATGACCGGCAGCGCCGTCGTGACCACGAGGTTGTCGAGGCTGACCATGAAGAGCGCCACCGACGTGATCGCCATCGTCCAGATCATCGACCGCTTCTGTGTGTGAGTCATCACTTCCTCCAAGGTGAAAAAAGAGAGCTAAAGATCCTTCCCGCAGCCGTCGAGCAGCTCCTGCATCCACGGCTCCGGGTCGTCGGTGACCTGCATCGAGGCGAGGACGTTGAGCATCATCCCCGTCGAGAAGAACTGCCACATCTGCGGCCAGTCGGCGTCGGAGACGCGGCGCACGTAGGCGATCAGGTCGCCGTAGCCGGCGCGGACGACCGCACGGATCTCCGGGTCGTCCGCGGCCGCGT
>JAFALP010000176.1 GCA_019234175.1 Actinomycetota bacterium
AGGATCACCGGCCGGCGGCCGAAGCGGTCGGACAAGCGGCCGAAGAGGATGAGCGCGGGAACGAGCACGAGCGCGTACGTGGCGAAGATCGCCGTCAGCACGAGGCTCGAGAAGTGGAAGCGCTTCGCGTACACGGCGTACAGCGGCGTGCCGAGATTCGCGCTCGCCATCAGGACGAGCCACGTCAGCCAGACCGTGACGGTTGCGCGCATGCGGTTCGGCTACCGCACGCGCACCACCGGCAAACTCAGCCGGCTTCGGGCGCCTGCGTGTACTGCTCGGCCGGCCGCACGCGGAGCACGCGCGCGAACGACGTCGGCAGCCACCAGTTCCACGAGCCCATCAGCCGCATGATCGCGGGGACGAGCAGCGCGCGGATGACGGTGGCGTCGAAGATGATCCCCGCCGCGAGCCCGATGCCGAACTGCTTGATGTCGGTGCCGGGGCTCATCGACAGCACGAAGAACGCGAACATGAGGATGAGCGCCGCGCTCGTCACGAGCTTGCCCGTGCGCGCGAGCCCGAGCGCGATCGCCTTCGGCGTGTCCTTCACCTCGTCGTACGCCTCGCGCATGCGCGTGAGCATGAAGACCTCGTAGTCCATCGACAGGCCGAAGAGGAACGCGAAGATCATCAACGGGATCCACGGGATGATCGACTGCGTCGCCGGCACGCCCCAGATCGCCTCGGAGCCGTGGCCCTTCTGGAAGATGAACACGATGATCCCGAACGCCGCGCCGAGCGAGATGAGGTTGAGCAGCGCCGCCTTGATCGGCAGGACGATCGACCGGAACGCGCGCATGAGCAGCAAGATGGTCAGCAGCACGACGAAGCCGAGCACGTACGGGAAGTTGCCGTAGACCGCGTGCACGAAGTCGCGGTCCGCGGGCGCGATGCCGCCGAGCGTCGCCTTCGTCCCGTTCAGGACCTTGTGCACGCGCGTGACGAGCGCCTGGATGTGCCTGCTCGCGCCGTCGATGGCTGGGAACGCCTCGACGATCGAGTCGCCGCCCTTGCGCCAGCCCGTGCCGATGGGCGCGTCCACGCCGACGATGCCGGGGGTCGCCTTCAGCTTGGCGACGATCGGGCCGGGCGCGGCGCCGTGCTCGACGAGCACGTCGAACGGCTTGATGACGCCGGGTGAGATGCCCGCGGCGGTGAGCGCATCGCGGCCGACGATGGCGTCGCCCTTGCCGGGCAGGTCCTTCGCCTGCGCCTCGCTGGGGTTGAGCTGCACGCCGTAGAAGACGAGCACGCCGACGATGACGAGCCCGACGGCTGCGACCGACTTCGGGCGGCGCATGACGAAGCGCGCCCAGCGGCCCCACGGCCCGTCCTCGGGATGGCCGCGGTCGACGAGGCGCTTCGGGAGCAGGCGGACGCTGTTGATGCGCGTGCCGAGGACCGCGAGGAGCGCCGGCAGCAGCGTGATGGCGGCGAGCACGGAGACCGCCGGGATGAGCATGCCGCCGATGCCGATGGAGCGGATGAACGGCAGCGGCAGCACGATCATGGACAGGAGGCCGACTGCGACGGTCGACCCGGACACGATTACCGAGCGACCCGCGTGCGTCATCGTCTCGACGATCGCCGTCTCGACGTCGTCGCCCTCGCGCAGCTCGTCGCGGAAGCGGAACACCATGAGCAGCGCGTAGTCGATGGCGACGCCGAGGCCGACGAGCGCGATGAGGAACTGGACGATGATGGAGACGTTCGTCAGGTACGTCAGCGCCCACACGAGCGAGAACGTGTTCAGGATGGCGGCGACGGCGACGGCGATCGGCATGAGCACCGCCGGCAGCGTCCCGAAGACGAAGAAGAGGATGACGAGCGCGCCGGCGCCGCCGATCAATCCCTCGGTGAGGACGCTCGGCCCGTTGCCGCCGCCCGACGAGGCCTCCTCGAGCGCGTCGCGCCCGGTGAGGTGCGCGATCACGCCGGCGGGAACCGCACGCTGGAGCGCGGCGCGCACCTGCTTGATGTGCGTGTTCGAGCTGAAGTTCGGCGTGCCGGGCGGATAGATCTCGGCGAAGGCGGTATGCCCGTCCTTGGAGATGAAGGCGCTGCTGCCCGTCGACCAGTACGACGACGTGCGCGAGCCGCGGTCGACCGCGGCCGCCTTCACGATCGCCTGCTCGATGCCCGTCTCCTTGGCGACGTCGCCCTTCGTCTGGAAGACGGCGACGAGCGGCGCCTGCTGGCCGTTGCCGAAGCGCTCGAGGGTCCGCTGATTCGCCTCGTACGCGGAGTAGCCCGGGATGGAGAAGCTCTGGTACCAGCGCTTCGAGACCTGCCCGGCCGAGAAGGCGCCGAACAGCGTCAGGGCGACCCAGACGCCGATGACGAGGCGGCGGCGGCGGACGATGACGTGCGCGAGACGGGCCAGCACAGTCCCGAGACCCTAGCCTTTCCAATGATATGATGTCAAATCATTTCACCTCAAAGTAATAGTTCGGGGCCGCTCGGGCGCGACCTCGTCTTCACGGCCAAGGAGGTCCGAGAAGCCTTCGAGGACGTGCTGAACGCTGCCGGCGGCTCGCTCGGGACGTGGATCGTCCTGAGCGCGATCAAGGACGAGGGCATCGTCTCGCACAGCGTGCTCGCCACGCGCGCCCACGTCGACGGAGCCACCATCACGTATCACGTCGACCGCGCGGAGAAGCAAGGTCTCGTGGCGCGCGAGCCCGACCCCGGCGACCGGCGCGTGAAACGTCTGCGGCTCACGCCCGAGGGCGAGCGGACCTACGACGAGTTGTGGGCGGCCGCGAGCACGTTCCAGGC
>JAFALP010000325.1 GCA_019234175.1 Actinomycetota bacterium
GGCGAGGGGTGGCACCGCGAGAACTCGTTCGTCGCGCACAACCCGTCCGGCGTGTTCTGTTACGGCTTCTATCCGTTCGACCCGACGAGGGGGGGCTACCAGCACCCGCCCGGCCAGACTGCGACGCGCGGGCCGGGCCTCGGGACCGAGTACCGCGTGTTCGCGGAAGGTCCGGGCGTGACGCCGGACGTCGAGGCGCTCGTGTCGCCGCTCCATCCCTTCGACCGGTCGAACCCGGCGGACGTCGCGCTCGAGCAGCAGGGGGCGGCGCAGATCGTCTCCTGGGGCGACAAGAGCTGTAAAACGAGTTAGACCCCGCTTTCCAAGCGGTGTTTATACCCGTTGAAACGGGCACGCGACGGTCATGGGACGGATCGTCCTCGTCCTCGTCATCGCCGTTGCGACCGCCGGGCTGGCCGTCGCCGGTCCCGCCTCGGCCGCGGAGCTGATCGACCGGGACGCGACCGGCGTCCAGCTGGCGGCGAACGGCAAGGGCGAGGCGCTCGTCACCTACCACGCGGGCGGCGCGCTCAAGCGCGTGCTCGTCTGGGGCGCGGTCAACGCCCGCGACCCGGTCCCGGGCACGACGCAGGTGTCGTTCAAGCTCGACTACTCGGGCGGCTACGGCAAGTACCACACGAAGTACTGGCTCCACTTCACGAACACGTGCACGAAGTACGACGGCCCCGTCCTTCCCGACGTCGTCGCCTCGTGCAAGGCGGCGGACGGCACGTACTGGGTCGCGCAGGATTGGCCGGAGCCGCTGCCCGACCTCGGCTTCACGCCGTGGCTCGCCGCGCAGAAGCAGGACTGGCTCGAGATCTCCCACTGGAGCGGCGCGGTGGCGCAGCTCGAGGTCGGGATGCACTGGGTCTACGGCGGCCGGTTCCAGAGCATCTACGGGCGCTACACGTACAACGAGCGGCCCGTGCACGGCTTCGGTACGACACGGCTCGGCGCGCCGACCGACAGCTTCGGCCGGCTCATCTTCCTCGACACGTTCGACTCCGTGTACGGGGCCGGGTGGCGCCGCGAGAACTCGTTCGTGCCGCACGACCCGAGCGGCGTCTTCTGTTACGGCTTCTACACCTTCGACCCGACGAAGGGCGGCTACCAGCATCCGCCCGGCCAGACCGCGATGCGCGGCCCGGGCGTCGGGACGCAGTACCGCTTGACTGCGGAGGGCCCGGGCGTCACGCCCGACGTGGGGGCGATCGTGTCGGGTCTGCATCCGTTCGACACGTCGAACGCGGCCGACGTCCAGCTCGAGCAGCAGGCGGCGGCGACGATCGCCTCCTGGGGCGACAAGAGCTGCAAGACGAGCTAGACGGCGAGCATCTCGATCAGTCGCTGCGCGTGCGCCGGCGCGTCCGGCTCGTCGTCGTGCCGGAAGTACACGTACACCGGCTCGGCGGCGGCGCGGATGCGCGCGGCGAACTCCTCGTCCGGCGCCTCGCGGCGGCGGAGAAAGCGGAACGGCGCGGGATGGTCGAGGTCGTTCACGCGCACCGCTCCGTGCTCGGCGAGGCGCTCCTCGATGCCGTCCCACGACGGATGCTCCAGGTCGAAGGCGACGCGCAGCCCCGGGTCGAGCGAGCCGAGGATGAGCTCGATCGCGCCGTCGTCGCGCGCGCTCTTCAGCGAGACGCGGACCGGCCCGAGCCGGTCGCCGAGCCCGCGCACACCGTCGACGAACGTGTCGAGCCCGCGCTTGCGGTCGCCGGACAGCTTCGGCGCGAATTCGAACCCGTCGGGCGCCTGCTCCGCCCAGCGGCGAAACTGCTCCACGCCGGGTATGCGATAGCCGGTCGTGTTCAGCTCGACCGTGCGGAACCGCTCCGCGTAGAAGCGGAGGAACTGGGCGGGGTCGAGTCCGGCCGGGTAGAACCCCGGCCGCCAGCTCGGGTACGACCACCCCGAGGTTCCGACCGAGACCCGCGCTAGGGTCCGCGCTCCGTTGGCCACCGTGGAAAGCCTGCCACTCCCCGTCGAGTCGTTCACCCAGGAGGAACGCGACCGGCTCGCGCCGCACTTCACGAATCTCGACCGGCCCGTCTTCGGCGTCGTCAACCTGCCGGAGACGGTGAAGGGCGCACTGTTCGCGCGCTACTCGCGGTACGCGGGCACGCTGCGCCGGCTCTTCCTCGACGAGTTCGCCGACTCGGTGCCGGACGTGGGCGGGATCGAGGGCGCCGAGGGCGAGCGAGCGGCCGAGCTGTACGAGCGCATCTTCATCGGCTACGGCGACGACTCGGTCGCGCAGCTCGGCGGCGCACACGTCGCGTGCGAGTGGACGTCGAACCTGCTCCCGAAGATCCTCCAGCGTCCCCGTCTCGCGGCGTACCTCGAGCAGTCGACGCGCTACATCGCGTACGACACGAAGCTCGACGGCTTCGGCTACCGCTACCACCGCGACCCGCGCTTCGGGCCGGAGTACGAGCACGCGCTCGACGAGCTCTTCGGTGCGTACTCGCGGCTGCTCGAGCAGACCTCCACGTGGGTCGCCGAGCGCTTCCCCGCCGGCGAAGGAGAGTCGCCGGCCGCGCACCGTCGCGCCGTCCGCGCGAAGGCGCTCGACCTCGTCCGCGGACTTCTCCCGGCGGCGTCGCTCTCCCATGTCGGCATCTACGCGAGCGGGCAGACCTACGAGCAGCTCGTCCTCCATCTCCTGGCGAACCCGCTCGCGGAGTCGCGCGCCTACGGCCAGATGCTCCTCGAAGAGCTGCAACAGATCATCCCGAGCTTCGTCGCGCGCGTCCCACGGGAGGACCGTGGCGGCCGCTGGGTCGAGTACCTGCGCGAGCGGCGCGGCGCCGCCGACGCCGTGGCGGCGAGGCTCGCCATCGGGAACGAGGCCGAGGCTGTGCCGTCGGTGCGGCTGCTGCGCGCGCACGGGACCGAGGACGAGCTGCTCGCCGCGCTTCTCTACGAGTCGCTCGACGTCTCCGAAGAGGAGGCTCTCCGGGCGGTGGCCTCCGTCGACAAGGCTGCGCTCGTCCGCGAGCTCGTGGGGGAGCGGGAGAACCGGCGCCACCGTCCCGGGCGCGGGTTCGAGACGCTGCGGTACCGATTCGAGATCGTCTCCGACTACGGGGCGTTCCGCGACCTCCAGCGGCATCGACTGCTCACGTGCCAGTGGCAGACGCTCTCGCCGTACCTCGGCGCGGACGTGCCGCACGAGCTCGAGGCCGCGGGGCTCGCCGGCGAGTTCGAGCGCGCGCTCGACGTCTCGCGCGCCGAGCACGAGCGCCTGCGCGCGGCCGGGTTCGTCGACGAGGCGCCGTACGCGCTCTGTCTCGCGTTCCGAATCCGCTACGTCCTCGAGCTCGACGCGCGCGAGGCGCTCCACCTGATCGAGCTCCGCTCCGGCCGCGAGGGCCATCCCTCGTACCGCGCCGTCGCGCACGCCATGCGCGACGCCATCGCCGGTGTGCATCCGAGCGTCGCCGACGCGATGCGCTTCGTCGACGACTCGACCGAGCCGCGCCTCGAGCGGCTCCTCTCCGAGATCCGGAACGACGCTAGACGGGCCTGAGCACGGCCGGGCCGGGCGTGGTGTCGTCGCCCGTCTGGCGCGTGACGATCCAGGTATCCCCGGGTTGCAGCCGGTACGGCGCGTTCAGCTGGACGCTCGCCACCTCGCCCGATGCGACCTTGAAGGCGCCGCACGGCGCGTACGGCTTGCCATCGCGGACGAGGAAGACCTCGTAGTAGGAGCCGCCGGCGAGCTGCGGCAGGCCCTTGACGATCAACCGCATCGGCCAGTTGCCGGCGACGTCCTTCGGCTCGATCTCGAGCGACGCGAGCGCAGCCGGCACCGCGGACGTGCCGCGGAGCTGCAGCACACGGCTCGCCGCCGTTCCTCCGCCTTTGTCGTTGCCGACGATGTACCCGCCGGTGAAGGCAAGCACGAGCACCGAGACCGCAGCGGCGAGGAGCAGCACGCCCGTGCGCACGCGGCCGCGGCGACCGCGTCCGCCGAGCGTCATGCCGAGCGTCGGGCCGGCTTCGACCTCCGGCGAGAGCTCGGGCGGCGGCCCCGCCTGCACGAGGAGCTCGTGCACCCGGCGGAGGCGCGCGCGCTCGTTCGGGTCGCCCTCGCCGCCGACGAGCTGGTCGAAATCGGGCGGCACGGTCACGAGAGCTCCCCCTCCAAAGCGTCCGCGAGATGCGCGAGCGCGCTCCGCGTCCGGGTCTTCACGGTTCCGAGCGGAATGTCGAGGAAGCTCGCCACCTCCGTCTGCGACAACCCGCTCCAGTATGCGAGCTCGATCACCTCGCGCTCGCGTTCCGACAGCGTCTCGAGCGCGCGGTGGACCCGCCAGGAGACGAACGACGACTCCGCCTGCTCGGGCGGCCCCGGCTCGAGCGAAACGACGTCCGGCGGCTCCACGGGCGTGTCGTCGCGCGCGCGCACACGGTCGACGACGGCGTTACGGGCGATCGCGTACAGCCACGGCGCCGCCGGCCCGCGCTCCGGCTTGTAGCTCCCGGCCGATCGCCAGACGGCGGTGAACATCTCCTGCGTCGCGTCCTCGGCGCGGTCCCGGTCACGCAGGCGCTGCAGCGCCAGGCCGAAGACGGAGCGGACGTAGCGCTTGTACAGGACGTCGAATGCCTCGCGGTCGCGGTCCGCGACGCGGACGAGCAGCTCGGAGTCGCTCGCATCCTCGGCGGGCGGAGGCTCGCCGGCCGCGCCGTCCGGGACGGCCCGTAGGCGCGGGGTGTCGAGCGCGAGCTCCATCGTCGTCCTACGTCTACGCATGAGCGGGCGGGTCGGATTGTCGCATGAGGACGAAGTGCGAAGTCCGTACGGAAAGTGTGAAAGACGGGTCCAAGCGGCATTGGACGTGCACTGCAGGGCAGGACCGGGGCAGGCCACAGCAACGGAAGAGGAGGTGCTGGCAATGAAACGACTGCTCCTGATCCCCGCCCTGGCGCTTGCGGCCACCTTTGCCGCCATCGTCACCGCGGGTGCGGCGACGCAGACGGTCCAGGTCACGAAGAGCGGCTTCACGCCGCAGACCGCGACCGTGAACACAGGCGACACCGTCACCTGGCACAACGCGGACACCGCCAACCATCAGGTGGTGGCGGACGACGGCAGCTTCGCGTCGCCGGTGCTCAAGCCGGACCAGACGTACTCGCATACGTTCACCACGGCCGGCGTCGAGAAGTACCACGACTCGAACGCCACCGGGTCCGTGACGGTGACCGGTCCGGCCCCGTCGGTGAATCTCTCGGCCTCGCTGCCGACGATCACCTACGGCGACTCGACCCGTCTCGTCGGAAGCGTCTCGAATGGTTCCGCGAACCAGTCGGTGACGCTGACCGCGCAGGCGTCCGGTAAGACCGCACAGTCGATCGACCAGACGACCACGTCGTCGAGTGGCTCGTTTGCGTTCACCGTCTCGCCGACGATCGGCACGACGTACCAGTCGCACTGGAACAGCGCCGACAGCAAGTCCGTCACGGTCGACGTGGCGCCTCGCGTCGGCTTCAGCCGGAGCGGCAAGCTCTACATCGCGAAGGTCACCTCCGACGCGACGTACGGCGGTCACTTCGTGTGGGTCCAGCGTCACACCGTGTACGGGTGGACGAGCCTGAAGCGCGTCTACCTCGGCGCCAACTCGCGCGCCGTCTTCGCGGTGCGGCTGCCGCACGGCCACTCGTCGCTGCGGCTGATCCTCCCGTCCGGCCAGGCGGGCACCGGCTACGTCGCCGGGCTCAGCCGGACGGTGTTCGTCACGACGCGGTAACGCAGCGCGTCATCGATGCCGGGGGCAGATCACGTCTGCCCCCGCGCATCGAACCGGCTCTCGATCTCGGGCCAGTTGACGACGTTCCACCACGCCTCGAGATAGGCGGGCCGCTTGTTCTGATACTTGAGGTAGTATGCGTGCTCCCACACGTCGATGCCGAGGAGCGGAACGTCGCTCTGCATGATCGGCGAGTCCTGGTTCGCGGTGGAGTAGACCGCGAGGCCGGTGCCGTCCCAGACGAGCCAGGTCCAGCCGC
>JAFALP010000358.1 GCA_019234175.1 Actinomycetota bacterium
GCCGTCGCGCGACCTCGCGGCCGAGCGTCGTCTTGCCGGCCCCCATGAAGCCGACGAGGACGAGGTGCCGGTCTAGGGCGTGCGACGCCACGCGATGCGCTCGAGGTACGCGCGCCACGCGCCGACGAAGTCGCCGACCGCGTCGCCGCCGAACTTCTCCTTGGCGGCGACCGCGAGCTCCCAGGCGACGGCCGCCTCTGCGACGACCGCGAGCGCCTCGACGGCCGCGACGTCCGAGCGCTCGACGAGTGCGGCCGCCGCTTCTCCGGTGGCGAGGTCGACCGACGCCAGCGGCTTCATCAGCGTCGGCAGCGGCTTCATCGCCGCGCGGACGACGACCTCCTCGCCGTTGGACATGCCGCCCTCGATGCCGCCGGCGCGGTTGGACGTGCGCCGCCGGCTCGTGTCGATCTCGTCGTGCGCCTCGGAACCGCGCATGCGCGCGAGCGCGAAGCCGTCGCCGATCTCCACGCCCTTCACCGCCTGGATGCCCATGAGCGCGGCGGCGAGACGCGCGTCGAGGCGATCCTCCTTGCGCGCATACGAGCCGAGGCCGGGCGGCACGCCGGTCGCGCGCACCTCGACGACGCCGCCGAGCGTGTCCTTGTCCTTGCGCGCGCCGTCGATCGCCGCCTCGTCGACGTCGGCGCTCCCCTGCACCGCGACGCCGATGTGCGCGAGCAGCGCCTTCGCCACCGCGCCGGCAGCGACCTGGACGGCGGTGTGTCGCGCCGACGCGCGCTCGAGCGCATCGCGAACGTCGGTGAGCCCGTACTTCTGCACGCCGGCGAGGTCGGCGTGGCCGGGACGCGGGAGCGTCACCGCCTTCGTCCCCTTGCCCTGCGGCTCGCCCTCGGGTGGCCACGGCGCCATGCCCCACGTCCAGTTCTTGTGGTCCTTGTTGTGGACGACGAGCGCCAGCGGCGTTCCGAGCGTCCGTCCGTGGCGGAGGCCGGCGAGCACCTCCACCTCGTCGGTCTCGATCTGTTGGCGCGGCGACCTGCCGTACCCCTGCTGGCGGCGGCGCAGGTCCGCGTCGATCGCGTCCTTCTCCAGCACGAGACCCGCGGGCAGGCCCGCGAGGATCGCGACGAGGGCGGGGCCGTGGGATTCGCCGGCTGTCGCCAGTTCGAGCGTCACGCAGGCAAGCCTATTGCCCGCCGCATGACGGCACCGGGCGCGGGCAACCCGGTCCAGAGCTGGAACGACGCCGCGCCCTGCGCGACGAGCACCTCGTAGCCGTCGAGGACGCGCGCGCCCGCCGCGGCCGCCGCCTCCGCCGTCGCGGTCCGCGGGTACACGAGGCTGATCAGCGTCTGGCCCGCCCGCAGCCGGACGAGCACCTCGTCGTGCACCGGCGTCGTGTCGATCACGAGGTCCGCGTCCTCCACCTGCGGCGGCCAGTCGCCCTTCCGCGCGAACACGCGCGCGTCCGGCAGCGCTGCCCGGAACGCCGCCGCCGCGCCGCCGTCGCCGACGATCACGGGGCGCTCGAACTCGAGCCCGTCGAGGATGGCCGCGTCGGTCGAGTACCCCGTCGAGCCGACCAACGTGTTCACGGACGACAGCTCGGAGCCGAGCAGCTTCGCGACCGCGAACTTGTGCGGCGTCGTCACGTTGGCGCCGACGAACCCGAGCGCCTCGAGGCCGCGCACCGCGTCCGCGAGATCGTCCGGCCCAACGTCCATGGCGACGTACTCCCAGTCGAGCCCGCGCACCGCGAAGGCCGCGTTCTGCATGCGCGGCGAGAGCGAATGCTCGACCGGATGGCCGAGCAGCGCGACGAGGCTAGTAGCCGTACTCGGCCTCGTGCTGCAGGAAGTCCTGGTAGCTGGCGGTGAAGTAGTGGTGGCGCTTGTCCGGCTTGCGCACGAAGTACAGGTAGTCCACGTGCGCCGGGTGTGCGGCCGCCTCGATGGAGGGCAGCCCCGGGTTCGAGATCGGCGTCGGCGGCAGGCCGAGGAACTTGCGCGAGTTGTAGGGGTTGTCGCTCTGCAGCTCGGACTCGAGGAGCGGCTTCGTCCCGGGGACGTGCAGGCCGTAGCGGATGGTCGAGTCCATGCCGAGCGGCATGCCGGCCTTCAGCCGGTTGTAGATGACCGCCGCGACGAGCGGCCGCTCGCTCGGGACGACGGCCTCGCGCTCGACGATGGACGCGATCTTCAGGACGTCGTACGGCGTCAGGTTCTTCGACTCGGCGTAGGCGAGGCTCACCGTCGCCCACATCTGCTCGAACGTCCCGAGCTGGTCGGCGACGAGCTCGAGCGACGTCGTCTTGCGGTCGAAGTCGTACGTGGACGGGAAGAGGAAGCCTTCGAGCGGATGCTTCTGCGGACCGAAGCCGGAGATGCGATACGGGTGCGAGGCGGCGAGATAGCCCTTCGCGGAGATCTTCGGGTGGACGTGGCGCTCGCGGTAGGCGATCGTCGCCACCGCTCCCACGCGCTGCGCCATCTGCGCGCGCGTGAAGCCTTCCGGGAAGACGACGCGGAACTGGTGGAGCTGGTGGACGAGCGCCGTCTTGATCGTCGTCGTGGCCGGCTTCCCCCCGCCGCCGCAGCCGGCGAAAAGGAGAACGACGACCGCTACTGCCGCGACGACCCGGACCACTCGAGGTAGCTGGATAGCAGATGGGCCGCGGCGCGCGCGTCTTCAGGCACCGATGACGGCGTCTGCTCGGCGAGGTCGGTGGTGAAGCGCTCGTCGAAGAGGACGACCGGGACGTCGACGGCCGCGCGGAGCGCCTTCGCGAACCGCTCCGCCGCCTTCGCCTGCTCGCCGCGCTCGCCGCGCAGCGTCAGCGGGTGGCCCACGACGATCTCCTCGACGTGCTGGTCGCGGGCGATGGTCACGATCTCCTCGATGTCGGCACGCTGCACGACGCCGAGCGGGCGCGCGACCACGCCCGTCGGATCGGAGACGGCCACGCCCGTGCGCGCGGAGCCGAAGTCGAGCGCCAGCACCTTCATGCGATCGCCTCCTTCGCCGCCGCGAACGCCGCCGGAATCTCGGCGGGAGCGTCGCCGCCCGCCTGCGCCATCGTCGGCTTGCCGCCCCCGCGCCCGCCCACGATCTGCCCCATCTCGTTCGCAAGCGCGGCGGCGTCGACACCGACGCTCTCGGCGACGTTGACGACGATGTGCACGCGCCCGTCGGTGACGGAGGCGACGATGGCGCCGTCCGCCTTCTCCTGCTGGCGGATCCGGTCGGAGAGATCGCGCAGCGGACCGGGCTGGAGATCGGTCGTCTCCGCCAGGATCACGCCGTCGACGCGGTCGGTGACCGTGTAGCCGGCCTCTGCCTGCGGCTTCGGCTTCTCCCTCCGCGCGCGCTCGAGGTCGGCGCGCAACACGTCCGCCTCGCGCGAGCGCTCGTGCAGGAGCGCGAACGCCTCGCCGGCGGTGACCGCCTCGATCCGCCGCGCACCGGCGCCGACGGAGCTCTCGCCGAGGACGACGAACGGCCCGATCTCCGCCGTCGAGCGCACGTGCGTGCCGCCGCACAGCTCGGTCGACCAGCCGTCGATGTCGACGACGCGGACGACGTCGCCGTATTTCTCGCCGAAGAGCATCATCGCGCCGAGCTCGCGCGCCTCTCCCAGCGTCGTCTCGAAGATCCGCACGGGCAGGTTCTCGAACACGCGCTCGTTCACGCGGCGCTCGACCTCGGCGCGCTCCTCGCTCGTGAGCGCACGCGGGTGCGTGAAGTCGAAGCGCAGCTTGACCGGCCGCACCGCCGAGCCCGCCTGCTTCACGTGGTCGCCCAGCACCTCCTGCAGCGCCTTGTGCAGCAGATGCGTCGCCGTGTGGTTCGCCATCGTCGGGAAGCGCACGCTCCACGGCACCACGGCCGTGACGCGGTCGCCCTCGGCGAAGCCCTCGCCGCGGAACACGATCTCCTGGTCGTCTTCGAGGCGGATGAGCTCGACCACCTCCGCCTCGGTCCCGTCCTCCTTGCGGATGACGCCGCCGTCCGACACCTGGCCGCCGCCGGCCGGATAGAACGGCGAGCGCTCGAGCTTCGCCTGGAAGAGCCCGTCGCCGAGGCCGGCGTACGCGACGATCGCCGTCGGCACCTCCGTGCGCTCGTACCCGACGAACTCGGTGCGGCGCGTTCCGGGGAAGCGCACGTCCACCTGGACGCCGCTCGTGCGCCGCGAGATCTCGCGATGCCCCGCCATGAGCTTCGTGTACTCCTCGTCGTTCACCTCGAGGCCGCGCTCGCGCGCGAGCTCCTGCGTCAGCTCGATCGGGAACCCGAACGTCGCCTGCAGCGTGAACGCGTCCTCGCCCGTGATCTTCCCGTGCGCGGCCGCCTCGTCGAAGAGCTTCATGCCGCGCTCGAGCGTCTCGCCGAAGCGCTCCTCCTCCGCGGTGAGGACGGAGTGGATCTCGCGCCGGTGCTCGCCCAGCTCGGGATAGGCGTCCGCCATCTGCTCGATCACCGCGTCGGCGAGGCCGGCGAGGAACGGCGGCTCCATGCCGATGCGCAGTCCGTGCTGCGCGGCGCGCCGGATGACGCGGCGCAGGACGTAGCCGCGGCCCTCGTTCGACGGCGTCACGCCGTCGCCGACGAGGAACGTCATCCCGCGGCCGTGGTCCGCGAGCACGCGATGCGCCTTCGTCGCGTCGGGGGAGTCGCCGTACGCGACGCCCGAGTTCGCGGCCACCCACTGCATGATCGTCTGGTAGCCGTCGGTGTCGTAGACGGACGGCACCTGCTGCACGATGCGCGCCGTGCGCTCGAGCCCGAGGCCGGTGTCGACGTTCTGCGCGGGCAGCGGCGTGAGCGTCCCGTCCGCATGCTGCTCGTACGCCATGAAGACGAGGTTCCAGAACTCGAGGAATCGCTCGCAGCGCGTGCACCCGGGTGCGCAGTCGGGCTGGCCGCAGCCGGCCTCGACGCCCCAGTCGTAGTAGATCTCCGAGTCCGGCCCGCACGGGCCGGGCCCGCCGACGGACCAGAAGTTCTCCGAGGAGGGCAGCGGCACGATCCGCTCGGGCGGCACGCCGATCGCCTCCCACAAGCGGATCGCCTCCTCGTCCGGGCCGAGCTTCATCTCCGGGTCGCCCGCATGGACGCTCACCCAGATGCGGTCCCAGTCCAGCTTCAGGCGCTCGCGGATGAACTCGTTCGCGTACGCGATCGCACCTTCCTTGAAGTACTGCCCGAACGAGAAGTTGCCCATCATCTCGAAGAAGGTCAGGTGGTAGGTGTCGAGCCCCACCTCGTCGATGTCGGGCGTGCGGAAGCACTTCTGCGCCGTCGTCGTCAGCGGCGCCGGCGGCTTCTCGCGGCCGAGGAAGAACGGCATCTGCGGCTGCATCCCCGCGGTGGTGAGGAGCGTGGAACGATCGTCGGAACGCGGGACGAGCGACGCCGACGGACGTCTGAGATGCCCGTTCTCCTCGAAGAACGAGAGAAATCCCTCGCGGATCTCCGCAGTCGTGCGCACGGCGGCCATTCTAGGTCGGGGTCCTCCGGAGGCCGACGTATGCTCGCTCGGTGCGACGCCGGAAGCGCTACCGCCTGCGGCGGATGTTCCCCGTGGGCGTGCTCGTGCTCGCCGCGCTCGTCGCGGGCGCGTGGGCCGGGGCGCGGAAGCCGGCCACGACCGTGTCGGCTGCGGCCGCGGGTCCGATCGTCGTGGACGCACCCGCGGTCCACAC
>JAFALP010000207.1 GCA_019234175.1 Actinomycetota bacterium
TCGACGGCGACGACCGCATCGTCGGCTTCCTGGAGAAGCCCGAGGACCCGCCGAGCACGCTCGCCGCCACCGCCACCTATCTGTACCGCCGCGAGGATGCCGCACGGATCCCGGAGTACCTGGACGCGGGGAACCCGGCGGACCAGCCCGGGAACTACGTCGCCTGGCTGCACACGCGCGCGCCCGTGTACGCGTATCGCTTCGCCGGCGGCTGGTACGACATCGGCGACCCGGCGCAGCTGCTCGCCGCGGACAACCGCATGCGCGAGCGCGAGGGTCTCCCGGCGCGCGACACGTATTCGTTGCAGTGACGTGACGCGTCGGGCCCTAGGCTCGACGACGTGCTGGACCTGCTTCTGCCGCGCCGCTGCCTGGTCTGCGGCGGGGAGGGAGCGCAGCTCTGTTCCGGGTGTCGTGCGATGCTGCCGCGCGTCGTCCCGCCGCTCTGCGGGCGCTGCGGCGCGCCGACGGCGTGGCCCGTCCGCCGCTGCCGCGAATGCTCGGGAAGACGGCTCGGCTTCGAGCAGGCTCGGGCGGCGGTCGCGTACGACGGGTCCGTGCGTCGCCTCGTCGCCGGCTGGAAGGAGCGTGGGCTGCGCCGCCTCGCCGAGGACGCGGCCGAGCTCGTCGCTGCACGCCTTCCCGTCCCGCATGCCGAGGTGGTCACGTTCGTGCCCGGCGACCGCGCACGCAGCGGCGACCGCGGCCACCATCCCGCGCACCGGCTGGCCGAGGCGCTCGCCCGACGGTGGGGCCTCCCGTGCGAGCCGCTGCTCGCACGCGCACGCGGGTCGCGCCGCCAGGCCGGCCTCCCGCTCGCGGAACGGCGGCGGAACGTCGCCGGCGCCTTCGCGGCACGCGGGGCGCCGCCGGGCGGCGTGCTCCTCGTGGACGACGTGTACACGACGGGCGCGACCGTGTCCGCCGCCGCGTTTGCACTTCGCGCGGCCGGCGCAGGAGAGGTTGACGTGGTGACGTTCGCGCGCACGATACGATTCTTCGAAGCGACCTGAGGAGGCAGGATGGAGCTTCAAGTCAAGGGCAAGAACCTTCAGGTGAGCGACTCCATCAGGAGCTACGCGGAGCGAAAGCTGGGCAAGCTCGACAAGCACGTGAGCAAGCTGGCGCGTGTCGAGGTCGAGCTCGCAGTCGAGAAGAACCCGTCCATCGCCGCCAACCAGGTGGCGGAGGCGACCGTCTGGCTGAAGGGGCACACGTTGCGCGCACGCGAGGCGACGCGCGACATGAAGGTGTCGATCGACGAGCTCTCGGGCAAGCTCCTGCGCCAGGTGAAGGACGAGCGCAAGCGCAAGGCGACGAAGCGCAAGATCGACAAGCACAGCCTCGACGCTTGAGCCTCTTCCGGCGAAACGAGCCGCTGCACGAGCGGCTCGCACGCGAGGGCGGGCTCGTCGAGCGCGAGCCGCGCACGGGGCCGTGGCGGGAGGTCGGCATTCACGGGATGCAGCGTCCGCGCGAGTGGGACGCGACCGTCACGGCAGTCGCGCCGAACATCGACGGCGACGGCGCGGTGTTCGTCGCGCTTCCGGACGGGACGCTCGTCGTCGAGGACGGTCCCGACAGCTCGCTGCAGCCGCTCGCCGAGGCGGTCGAGCAGGAGGTGCCGCCGCCCTACCGCGCGCGGGCCGCGCGCCAGCGCGACGACCTGTGGGCCGTGCAGGCGAAGCGAATCGAGGTGGTGAAGCTCCGGAATCCGCCCGACGGGGACACGGTCGAGCTCGCGAACGGCGAGCTGCGCGTCGACGGCGAGCGCGCCTTCGGCTCGGTCCCCGAGCTGGAAGGCCGCGGCGACGTCGTGCGCGCGCAGCGGATCGACGGCGATCTCTGGGAGGTCCAGGCCAGCCCGCTGTAGGTCGGTACCCTGTCCTCGTATGGCCCAGCAGCTCGGCTCTTTCGAAAAGGTCCTCCGCGCCGGTGAAGGCCGGCGCCTCAAGCGGCTCGCGGAACAGGCCGCCTACATCGGCACGCTCGAGCCCGAGTTCGAGCAGCTGACCGACGAGGAGCTCGCCGCCAAGACGGTGGAGTTCCGGGAGCGACTCGCCAACGGCGAGACGCTCGACGACCTCGTCTTCGAGGCGTTCGCCGCCGTGCGCGAGGCCTTCAAGCGCACCCTCGGCGTCCGCCTCTTCGACGTCCAGCTCATGGGCGGGATCGTCCTCCACGAGGGAGACATCGCCGAGATGAAGACCGGCGAGGGCAAGACGTTCGTCGCCGCGCAGGCGATGTACCTGAACGCGCTCGCGGGCCGCGGCGTCCATCTCGTGACGACGAACGACTACCTCGCCCAGCGCGACCAGAAGTGGACGGAGCCCGTCTTCAACGCGCTCGGCATGCGCACCGCCTACATCGAGAACATGATGCCGTTCGAGCCGCGGCGCGAGGCCTACCAGGCCGACGTCACCTACGGGACGAACTCCGAGTTCGGCTTCGACTATCTCCGCGACAACATGTCCGTCTCGCTCGACGGCGTCGTGCAGCGCGGGCATCCGTACGCGATCGTGGATGAGGTCGACTCGATCCTCATCGACGAGGCGCGCACGCCGCTCATCATCTCCGGCGAGCCCGAGACGGCGGCGCAGATCTACTACGACTTCGCCCGCGTCGCCGCCACGCTGAACGGCCACCGCTCGGCCCCGGGCGACCCCAAGGGGTACGCCGAGCAGATCGGCGCCGACTACGAGTTCGACGAGAAGCACAAGACGGTCGCCGCCACCGAGCAGGGCGTCGCGAAGGTCGAGCGCGCGCTGCGGATCGACAATCTGTACGCGCCGCAGAACGCGCAGCTCGTCAACCACCTGAACCAGGCGCTGAAGGCGCAGTCGCTCTACCAGAACGACGTCGACTACGTCATCCAGGACGGCGAGGTGAAGATCGTCGACGAGTTCACCGGCCGCATCATGGAAGGCCGCCGCTGGAGCGAGGGCCTGCACCAGGCGGTGGAGGCGAAGGAGAACGTCCGCATCCAGGAAGAGCATCTGACGATGGCGACGATCACGCTGCAGAACTACTTCCGCCTGTACGAGAAGCTCGCCGGCATGACCGGTACGGCGAAGACGGAGGAGAAGGAGTTCGTCGAGATCTACAACCTCAACGTCGTCGAGATCCCGACGAACGTCCCCGTCGCGCGCGACGACACGCAGGACCTCGTCTTCAAGTCGAAGGAGGGCAAGTTCGCCGCCGTCGTGCGCGACATCAAGGAGCGGTCCGAGAAGGGGCAGCCCATCCTCGTCGGCACGATCGCGGTGGAGACCTCCGAGTACCTGTCGCAGCTGCTCAACCG
>JAFALP010000233.1 GCA_019234175.1 Actinomycetota bacterium
GGAGAACGGATCGATCAACAGCCTGCAGTCGAAGGTGCTCTGGCTGCACGTTCCCGCCGGCGGGTTCGTCGTGGACGTCGTCGTGGCGAAGAAATTCGTGCCCGACTCGTTCGACCACCGCGGGGACAAGCGCGAGCTCGGGGTGCAGCTCACCTACCGCTTCACGACGACGCGCGCCACGCCGCGCAAATGAGCGTGAACCGGAGGCGCAGGACGAGCTGCGCGACCGGGCCGCTGCGCTCGAGCAGCTGAAGCGCGCGCGACGGCGCCCGCGTCTGCGGGACGAAGAACGGATGCGTCGCGAGGCGGTCGAAGCCGGCTGCCTCGAGATCGCCGCGGACGTCGGCGAGACGGTACTGCCGCGGATTGAGGTCGAACACGAGCTTGCCCGTCGTGTACGCGCCGATGCGCGTCAGGAGTGCGCGGCGGTCGCGCGCGTAGTAGATGGCGCGGAAGATCGTCGTGGCGTCGACCGGCTCGGGCGGGACGAAGACGTTCAGGTCCGCCTCGATGACCTGCCGGCCGCGCGCGCGGCCGGATGCGACCATCTCCGCGCTCGCATCCACTCCCAGGTACCGCTGGTCGGGAAGGAAGTCCGCGAGGCCCCCGTCGCCGCAGGCGAGGTCGAGGACCGTGCCGCCAGGGTGCAGCTCGGGCCCGAGCGTGCGGATGAGCTCAGCTCTCCGTGCGAGATACGTCTCGCGGTCGGTGTATGCGTTCTCGCTCCATCCCTGCGCCTGACGCGCGTACTTGTCCCACGTCATCGCAGCGCGAGCAGCCGTTCCGGGTGCTTGCGCAGGAAGCGCAGCATCGCGCGCGCATGCCAGAGCGTGTGCCAGGTGAGGAAGCGCTTGTCGATCACCGCGGCATATTCGTGGCGGACGACGGCGGCGGGGACGTACCAGCGTTCCCATCCCGCCCTCGCGGCCCGGTAGTTGAGGTCGATGTCCTCGCAGTAGAGGCGGAAGCCCGGGTCCCAGCCACCGATCTCGTCCAGCATCGTGCGGCGCAGCAGCAGGAAGGCGCCGAGCATCGTGTCCGTCTGCACCGGCTCCTCGGGCCGCTCGTCGAGGAGGTAGTGGCGGCGCTGCCAGGTGAGCGGGTCGAAGATCAGGCGCAGCGGCGTGCGCCGGACGAGCGTCGCGCCCACGGTCGGGAAGCTGCGGCGCGAGGCCTGCCAGCTCCCGTCGTTGTAGAGCATCCGCGGTCCGGCGACGCCGCAGCGTGGATGGGACTCGACGAAGTCGCGCAGGATCGGGACGGCGCCCGGCTCGGGGATCGCGTCCGGGTTCGCGACGAGCACGAGCGCGTGCGTCGTATTGGCGGCACCGAGGTTCGCGTTCGCGGCGAACGAGAGCGGCCGCTCGTTCTCGAGCACCCGCACGCCCTCCGGCAGCGTCGCGGGGACGCTGCCCGGGACGTTGGCGATGACGAGCAGCTCGTCCACCTGCGGCGCGAGCGCAGGGAGCGATTGCTCGAGCTCCGCCGCGTGGCCGTGGGAGACGACGACGCCCGAGACCTTCACGCGAGGCTCCGGTAGACGTCCGCGGTCCGTCGTGCCGTCTCGGCCCAGGTGAACCGCTTCGCGCGTTCGAGGCCTGCTGCTCGGTATCGCGGGCGGTCGGCGAGAGCGAGCGCGACGCCGGCGGCGATGTCGTCGGTGAGGACGCCCGCGTCGCCGACGAGCTCGCGGACGGCGGCGTCGGGGCGCGCGACGACGGGCGTGCCACACGCCATCGCCTCGGCCGGCGTGAGCGCGAATCCCTCGTACCGCGAGGGGTGCACGAGGCACGCGGCGCGTTGATAGAGGCGGACGAGCTCGTCCTCGGCGACGTAGCCGCGCACGTTTGCGCCGCCGGCGCGAAGCGCAGCCACGAGCGAGGCGTCGCGCTGCGGCCCGACGACGACGAGGGGACGACCCACCGCGCGGGCGGCATCGAGGGCGGCGAGCGGGTCCTTGCGGGGCTCGACCGCGCTGACGAAGAGCAGGTATCCATCGTCCCCGTCGTCGCCGGCCGGCCGGAACTCGGCGGCGGGCGCGAGCGGCGTCACCGTGATCTTCCCCGCGGGGATGCCGTACAGCTCGACGAGATCGTCCCGCGTGCGCTCTGAGATGGCGAGGACGTGCGCCGCGCGCCGCGCGGAGCGCGGGACGACCGTCTTGAAGATGAGACGCTCGCGGGGGCCCATGACGGTTGGGTCGCGCTCGAAGGAGAGATCCTGGACGGTGAGGACCGCCGGGCACGGAAGGCCGGGAGGGATCGCGTGCACGAAGTGCGCGAGCGAGGGGCGCAGCCGCCGCAGGAGGCGCGGCAGCGTCCAGAGCATGCGCAGCTCCTGCACGCTCGCGTCCAGCTCGATCGGGCGGATGCCGTCGGGGACGAGATCCGGCCGGCGCGTCACCGCGGCGACGTCGAGGTCGCGCGGCAACGAACGCAGCAGCTCCCGGACGTACGTCTCGTCGCCGGTGCGGCGCCGGCCGAGCGTGTCCGCGTCGACGACGATCACGCCGCGTCCCGGTAGGCGGCGACGAGAAGCCGTGCGGACTCGTCCCACGAGTAGTCCTGCGCGCGGCGGAGCCCCGCCGCGCGCAGCTCGTCGCGGCGAGCCGACGCGTCCTCGATCCCGGCGGCGATGGACGCGACGTCCTCCGGGTCGACGAGCACCGCCGCGCCGCCGGCGACCTCCTCCGTCGCGCCGCCGCGCGACGTCACGACGGGAGCGCCGCACGCCATCGCCTCGAGGACGGGGATGCCGAAGCCTTCGTACAGCGACGCGTACACGACGCAGCGTGCGCCGCGGTAGAGGCGCGCGAGCTCGGCGTCGCCGACCTCGCCCTCCCAGCGCACGCCGCGGCCGCGCGCCTCGACACCGCCCCATCCATGTGCGCCGGCGACGCGCAGCTCGACGTCGAGCCGCTGCGCCGCCTCGATCGTGCGCGCGAGGTTCTTCCGCGGCTCGAGCGTTCCCACGGCGAGAACGTAGTCCCCCTCGTTGCTCGGACCGTCGGCGGTGAACGCCGCGTCGGCGGCGTTCGGCACGACCCTGATGC
>JAFALP010000336.1 GCA_019234175.1 Actinomycetota bacterium
CGATCTCGGCGTGGACGGCTTCCTCGCCGTCACCCCGTACTACAACAAGCCGCCGCAGCGGGGGATCGTCCGCCACTTCCAGGAGATCGCCGCCGCCACCGACAAGCCGGTGGTCGCGTACAACATCCCCAGCCGCGTGATCGTGAACATCGAGCCGGCGACGATCACCGAGCTGGCCGAGATCGACAACCTCACAGCCGTCAAGCAGGCGCACCCCGACCTCGCCGAGGCGAAGCACATCGTCGACGTCGGCCTCGACCTCTACTCCGGCGACGACCCCGTCACGCTCGACTTCCTCGAGCTCGGCGGCGTCGGCGTCGTCTCCGTCACCGCGCACCTCTGGGGCGGGCAGATCAAGGAGATGATCCGCCGCCACCGTGCCGGGGACACCGCGGGCGCGCGCGCGGCGCACGAGGCGATGCAGCCGTCGTACGACCTGCTGAAGATCCAGACGAACCCGATCCCGATCAAGGCTGCGGCGAACCTCCTCGGCCACGAGGTCGGCGGGTACCGGCTGCCGATGGTCGACCCGACCGACGACGAGCTCGCCCGGGTCCGCGCGTGCCTCGAGCGCGCCGGCATGCTCGAGCCGGCGCGGGCGTAGTCGTGGGCGTCTGCCGGATCATCCCCCTCGGCGGCCTCGGCGAGGTGGGGAAGAACATGACCGTCTACGAGGCGGACGGCTCGATCGTCATCGTCGACGCCGGGCTCGCGTTCCCGCGCGACGAGCATCTCGGCGTCGACCTCGTCCTGCCCGACTTCTCGTATCTCGCCGACCGCGCGGAGATGGTGCGCGGGGTCGTCCTCACGCACGGCCACGAGGACCACGTCGGCTCGCTTCCGTACCTGATGCGCGAGGTGCGCGTGCCCGTCGTCGTCGCGACGCGGCTGACGCTCGCCCTCGTCAAGTCGAAGCTGGACGAGCACGGCCTCGGCCGCGAGGCGGAACTGCGCGAGGTCGCGCCCGGCGACGACCCGTTCCAGCTCGGCCCGTTCCGGATCGAGCTCGTGCGCATGGCGCACTCGATCCCGGACGCCGCCGCCGTCGTCCTGGAGACGCCGGGCGGCCGCGTCGTGCACACCGGCGACTACAAGATCGACCACACGCCCGTGGACGGCCAGCGCACCGACGTCGGCAAGCTCGCCGAGCTCGGCAACCGTGGCGTCGACCTGCTGCTCGGCGACTCGACGAACGCCGAGCGCTCCGGCGTCACGCAGTCGGAGCGCGTCGTCGGCGAGGCGTTCCGCCAGATCTTCCCGACGCGGACGGGGAAGATCCTCGTCTCTTCGTTCGCGTCGAACGTCCACCGGATGCAGCAGGCGGCCGACATCGGCATCGAGTGCGGCCGCAAGGTCGCGTTCGTCGGCCGGTCGATGCGCAAGAACGCGAACATCGCCCGCAACCTCGGCTACATGGACGTGCCGGAGGAGGCGATCCTGAAGCCGCAGGACCTCGCCGAGCTTCCGCCGGAGCAGCAGCTCATCCTCTGCACGGGCAGCCAGGGCGAGCCGATGTCGGCGATGACGCGCATCGCGTACGACGACCATCCCGCCGTGAAGGTCGAGGCGGGCGACACGGTCATCATCTCCGCGAAGCCGATCCCCGGGAACGAGCTCCGTGTCCACGACGCCATCAACCGCCTCGCGCGCTCGGGCGCGGAGGTGCTGCACGAGGACAACGCGCCCGTGCACGTCTCGGGCCACGGCCGCGCGGAGGAGCTGCGCACGATCATCGGCCTCCTCCGGCCGCGCGCGGTCATGCCCGTCCACGGCGAGTTCCGCATGCTCGCCGCGCACGCGCAGCTCGCGCGCGAGGGCGGCGTCCCCGAGGACCGGATCGTCCTCGCGGAGAACGGCACCGTCGTCGAGCTCGCGGACGGCGTGCCGCGCATCGTCGACCACGTCGCCGCCGGCATGACGTTCGTCGACGGGCTCGGCGTGGGGGACGTCCACGACGTGGCGCTGCGCGACCGCCGCCGCCTCGCCGAGGACGGCATCGTCATCGTCGTCGCCACGCTCGCGGGCTCGAACGGCAAGGGCGCGCTGACCGCGCCGCCGGAGTTGATCGTCCGCGGCTTCGGCGAGGGCGCGGAGCCGCTGCTCGACGAGCTGCGCAGCGAGGCCGCGCGCGTCCTCGAGGAGCTGCTCGACGACGAGGTGACGGAGATCAAGCTTTTGCAGGAGCATCTGCACGACACGCTCGGCGGGGTCGTGTACGACCGCACGCGGCGGCGCCCGATGATCCTTCCGGTCCTGGTGGAGGTCTGATGGCGCATCGCCTCCGCTACGTGCCCACGTGGGCGGACGTGCTCGAGGAGCTCGCCGCCGAGCAGCCGACGGCGCTCCGCCTCGTCGCCCAGCTGGGCGCGTGCGAGGCGTCCGCGCTCGCGTTCTGCCGTCTGCTCGAGCACTGGGCGCGCGGCGAGCCGCAGCCCGCCACCGCCGGCGGCAGGCAGGCGGCCCTGCGTCGCGCCGCCGAGCGGGTCGAGACGGCGCTCGCCGGGTTGGAGGAGCCCCTCGAGCGCTACCTGCTCGAGCTGGAGGCGGACGCGCTCGAAGGACGCTCGTGGTACGGCGGGCCCGGCGCGGCGGAGCTCCTCGACTGGGAGCCGATCCTCACGCGCGCCGGCGTTCGTGTCCCCGCCGAGCGCGTCGCGCAGGCGTACCTGGAGCTCGCCGTGCTCGTCCGTGCGCTCGAGGGCCTCACCGACGCGGCGCGCATCGAGCTCATGCCGGACCGCTCCTCGCTCTGGGCCGGCCTCTTCGACCTGCGCGAGAACCTCCTCGGCCGCGCGGTCGAGGACCTGCGCGTCCTCGCGGTCGCGTAGGTTCCGCGCATGCCGGGGCCCCGCCTGACCGTGGTCGGGTCGATCAACGTCGACCTCGTCGCGCGCGTGGAGCGCCTGCCGCGGCCGGGCGAGACCGTCACCGACGCGACGTTCACGCACATTCCCGGCGGCAAGGGCGCGAACCAGGCGGTCGCCGCCGCGCGCCTCGGCGCGCAGGTGGAGCTGATCGCGTGCGTCGGCAACGACGACCTCGTCGGCGTGGCGCTGACCGAGCTCCACGTCGCCGGCGTCAACCTGGACAAGCTGAAGCACGTCGACGTCTCCACGGGCGTCGCGCTCATCGACGTCGACGCCCACGGCGAGAACGCGATCGTCGTCGCGCCCGGGGCGAACGCAGAGCTGAAGCCCGACGACGTGCACATCGACGACACCGACGCCGTCCTCTGCCAGCTGGAGATCCCGCTCGAGACCGTCGAGCGCGCCTCCGAGCTCGCACCCGACCGCTTCTTCCTCAACGCCGCTCCCGCGCGGACGCCGTTCCCGGCCGCCGACGTCACCATCGTGAACAAGTACGAGGTGGAGGCGCTCCCCGAGCGCGCCGGCGTCGTCGTCATGACCCTCGGCCACGAGGGCGCCGTCCTCATCGAGGACGGCAAGGAGGTCGCGCGCGCGACGCCCCCGCGGGTGGACGTCGTCGACGGCACCGGCGCAGGAGACGCGTTCACCGCCTGCTACGTCGTCTCCATCCTCGAGGGGCGCACGCCGGAGGAGTCGCTGCGCCGCGCGACCATCGCCGGGGCCCTCGCAGTCACGAAGTTCGGCGCGCAGGCGTCGATGCCGACCGCCGACGAGGTGGATGCCCTGCTGTGAGCACGCCCATCGTCATCGACTGCGACCCCGGTCACGACGACGCGATCGCCATCCTGCTCGCGCTCGCCTCGCCGGAGGTCGAGCTCCGCGGCATCGTCACCGTCGCCGGCAACCAAACGGTGGACAAGACGACGCGCAACGCGCTGAAGGTGCTCGAGCTCGTCGGCCGCACCGACATCCCGGTCGTGCGCGGCGCGGAGGCGCCGTTGAAGCGACGGCTGCGCACGGCGCCGAACGTGCACGGGGAGAGCGGGCTCGACGGCCCCGACCTGCCGGAGCCGACGACGCCGCTCTCGAACGACGACCCCGCCGACTGGCTCGGGCCTGGCGTCGTCCTCGTCCCGACCGGCCCGCTGACGAACGTCGCGCGCCTCGTCGAGACCGGCGCGGACATCGAGCGCATCGTCTGGATGGGCGGCGCGATCGCCGAGGGCAACGTCACCCCGGCGGCGGAGTTCAACGCGTTCGTCGACCCCGAGGCGGCGGCGATCGTGTTCGCGAGCGGGATCCCGATCACGATGGTCGGCCTCGACGTGACGCACAAGGCGCTCTTCACGCGCGCGCACGCCGACCGGCTCCGCGACACGGGACGCGCCGGCCGCGTCGTCGCGGAGCTGTCGGACTTCTTCCAGGGCTTCCACGAGCGACGCTATGGCTTCGACGGGTCGCCGATCCACGACGCGATGGCGGTCGCGCACGTGATCGACCCGACGCTCCTCGAGACCGTCCACTGCAACGTCGAGATCGAGACGGCGTCGCAATTCTGCGACGGGCGCACGGTCGTCGACCGGTGGCTCACCGTCGACGGGCCGCGGAACGCGCATGTCGGCGTCGACGTCGACGCGGCGCGTTTCCTCGACCTGCTCGTGGACCGCATCTCGACCTTGCCGTGATCGTCTTCGCGTGCATCTCGCCGCACGGGGACGTGGACCTCGACCCGGCGCTGCGCGCGGCGATGGAGGAGCTGGGCCGGCGCTTCCAGGCGGCGAGGCCCGACGTCGCCGTCGTCGTGACGCCGCACAACGTCCACGTCGAGGGCCACTTCGCCGTGATCGCGTCGTCGCGCATCGGCGAGTGGGAATGCGACCGAGAGCTCGTGCACCGGCTCCTCGCCGCCGACCTGCCGATCCTCGGCGTCTCGTACGGCGGCAACGACCCGTCGCAGGCGCAGATGCCGATCGACTGGGGGACGGAGGTGCCGCTCGCGTTCATGCCGGCCGCGCGAGTGGTGGTCGTCGCCCCTGCGCGCGACCTGTCGTTCGAGGAGCATGTCCGGCTCGGCCACGCGATCGCGTGGCTGCCCGGACGCGTGGCGCTGATCGCGTCCGCCGACAACGGCCACGCGCACGACGCGGAAGGCCCGTACGGCTTCGACCCGGCCGCCGGCCGGTACGACGAGCTCCTCCTGGAGATCCTGCGGTCCGGCCGTCTCGACTTCCGGCCGCTGGGCGCGTACGTCGAGGCGGGGAAGGCGGACTCGCTCTGGCAGCTGCTCGTCCTCCAGGGCGCGGTGGGGGAGGTGGCTGCGGCGGAGGTCCTGGCCCACGCCGCCCCCACGTACTACGGGATGGCGGTCGCGGAGGTATCCGTCTAGCCAGCGCGAAGAACGCGCGACATGGCTCGCCCGAAGAAGCGGAAGCGCCGCTCGATCCCGCGCGGCTTCGTGAAGAAGTACCCCGAGCTGTGGGGCCTCGGCCTCGTCGCCCTCGGTGCCTTCCTCGGCAGCGTCCGCTACGCCGGCTGGAACGGCGGCTGGGTCGGCCGCGCGCTCGTGAACGGCTTCGAGGCGCTCATCGGCGGTGCCTCGTGGGTGCTGCCGGTCCTGCTGGTCGCGCTCGGCAGCCTCATGGTCGCGCGCAGCCAGCTCGTCGACGTCCGCCCGTTCCGCGCGGGGCTCGTCGTGCTCGCGTTCGGCCTCATGGTCGCGCTCGGCAAGGACCACGGCGGCTACACCGGCCAGGCGCTCGGCGGCGCCGTCGGCGTCGCCATCGGCGCCACCGGATCGACCATCCTCGGCATCTTCCTCTTGCTCGTCGGCGCGCTGCTCCTCTCCGGCGCGTCGCTCGGCGCGATCCTGCGCCACTCACACCACCAAGTGCGACGCGCGGCCACGCGCGCGCGCCGTCCCCGTCCGGCCGCCGCGCCGAAGCCGGCGCGCGCGCCGCGGGCGACGACGATCGCGCGGCCGGTCGTGGACGTGGAGGAGGACTATCCCGACGTCGTCAGCGAGGCGCCGCCGCCGCCGCCGCCGCTCGTCAGCCTCGAGCCGGAGCCGCTCGTCGTGCACCAGGAGCAGCTCTTCGAGGACATCACCACCGAGCACGCCGACTACAAGCTCCCGGACCGGACCGTCCTCAACAAGAGCCCCGAGAAGGCGGGCGGCACCGGCGAGGCGTCCGCGCGCGTCGCCGAGCTGCTCGTGCAGACGCTCGCGCACTTCGGCGTGGAGGCGACCGTGATCGGCCAGATCTCCGGCCCGCGCGTGACGCGCTTCGAGCTGCAGCTCGCGCCGGGCACGAAGGTGTCGAAGGTCGCCGGGCTGAAGGACGACCTCTCGTACGCGCTGGCGACGACCGAGATCCGCATCCTCGCCCCGATCCCCGGCAAGCAGGCGGTCGGCGTGGAGCTGCCGAACCTCTCGCCGAACCTCGTCACGCTCGGCGACATCTTCGACGACCTGCCGGCGACGGCGAGCCCGCTGTCGGTTTGGCTCGGCAAGGACATCTCCGGTGCCGCGGTGTGGGCCGACCTCGCGCGCATGCCGCACCTGCTCATCGCCGGCACCACCGGCTCGGGCAAGTCGGGATGCATCAACGCCCTCCTCACGTCGATCCTCCTGCGCTCGACGCCGGACGAGGTGCGGATGATCCTCATCGACCCGAAGCGCATCGAGCTGAACCACTACGAGTCGATCCCGCACCTTCTCACGCCGGTCGTCTCCAGCCCGAAGGAGGCGAGCGCCGTGCTCGCCAACTGCCTCGCGGAGATGGAACGCCGCTACGAGCGCCTCTCGCACGTGCGCGCGCGCAACCTCAACGAGGCGAACCGTGCCTTCCGCCAGCGCGGCGAGCCGACGATCCCGTACCTGCTCGTCGTCATCGACGAGCTCGCGGACCTGATGATGGTGGCGCCGCAGGCGGTGGAGGACGCCGTCATCCGCCTCGCGCAGAAGTCGCGCGCCGTCGGCATCCACCTCGTTCTCGCCACGCAGCGCCCGTCCGTGGACGTCATCACCGGGATGATCAAGGCGAACGTCCCCTCGCGGATCGCCTTCGCCGTGTCGTCGCAGACGGACTCGCGCGTCATCCTCGACACGAACGGCGCGGAGGCCCTCCTCGGCCAGGGCGACATGCTCTTCAAGCCGCTCGGCACCTCGCGCCTGCAGCGCGTCCAGGGCGCGTACGTGTCCGAGGAGGAGATCGCGCTCGTCGTCGAGCAGACGCGGCAGCGCGAGCAGGAGTTGGACGAGGGCTACCTCGAGCTGCCGGAGGTCTTCGCCGACCCGGACGACGAGGCCGACCACGGCGAGTTCGATCCCGACGACGACCCGCTCCTGGACAAGGCGATCGACATCGTCGTCCAGACGCAGACCGCCTCGGTGTCGCTCCTGCAGCGGCGCCTGCGCGTCGGGTACACCCGTGCCGGCCGCCTGATCGACATGCTCGAGCGTCGAGGGATCATCAGCGGCTACGAGGGCTCGAAGCCCCGCCGCGTCCTCGTCGACGAGGCAACACTGGCGCAACGCTAGGCCCTTCTCATCGTCCGTAAACCGGGCTAGGATCGCCCGGAACCGGTTTATCGGACTAGGAGGGCAAGTGAAGGTTTCTCGGTGGCTTGCGGTAGCGGGAGTCGTGGCTCTCGTCGCCTCCATCTCGACAACGGCTGCTATGGGCGGCGGGTCGAAGGCGGGGGCGCACAGTGCCGCGATCAAGGCTGCTCTTGTGAGCGACATCGCCGGCTTCAACGACAACGGGTTCAACAAGAACCAGTTGAAGGGGTTGAAGGTCGCGGCGGCCAAGGTCGGCGGGACCGCGATCCCGCTCGTGTCGCACTCTCAGAGCGACTACAAGCCGAATTACAACACCGCCGTTCGTGACGGCGCGAACGTCGTCGTCGCCGCGGGCTTCCTGCTCGCCGACACGATGAAGCTGTACGCGAAGCAGTTCCCGAAGGTCGACTTCGCGATCACGGACGACTCGTACAAGGCGGCCGGCGGCTACTCGAACGAGCAGGGCATCACCTACGCGACGCAGGAGGCCGGCTGTCTCGTCGGCGTCCTCGCTGCGGAGGAGGCCAAGGCGATGGGCGGTAACACCATCGCCGCGACGGGCGGCATCAAGATCCCGCCGGTCGACTCGTACATCGCCGGATACAAGTACTGCGCGGCGAAGGCCGTTCCCGGCACGAAGACGATCGTGCAGTACTCGAACAGCTTCACCGACGAGGCAGCCTGCTCGACGGTGGCGCAGAACGAGATCGGCCAGGGCGCCGAGGTCGTGTTCCAGGTCGCCGGCCTCTGCGGCGACGGCGCGCTGAAGGAAGCGTCGAAGCTCGGCAAGTGGGGCGTCGGCGTCGACGCGGACGAGTACCACGTCGCCAGCAAGATCCTGACCAGCGCCGTGAAGAAGACTGACGTCGGCGTCGAGGACGTCGTCGAGTCGGTCGCGAACGGCACGTTCAAGGGCGGCACGGACATCACGCTGAACCTGAAGAACAACGGCGTCGGCGTGGGCACGATCAGCCCGAAGGTGCCGAAGTCGTGGATCACGCTGATGAACAGCTACAAGGCGAAGATCATCGCGGGCACGCTCAAGCCGCCGGCGGTCATCCCCAAGTAGAAGGAACCCGAGAGGGCGGGGACAGTCCCCGCCCTCTCTCTTTCACCCTGCGATAGAGATGACAGCCACGTGAGCGACGACGTCGTCCTCGAGATGCGGGGGATCCGCAAGGTGTTCCCGGGCGTCGTCGCGAACGACAACGTCTCGTTCGACGTGCGGCGCGGCGAGGTGCACGCGCTCCTCGGCGAGAACGGCGCCGGCAAGTCGACGCTCATGAACATCCTCTATGGGCTGTACAAGCCCGACGGCGGCGAGATCCTGCTCAACGACGAGCCGGTCGTCTTCACCTCCGCGCGCGACGCCATCCAGGCGGGGATCGGAATGGTGCACCAGCACTTCATGCTCATTCCGGTGATGACCGTCGCCGAGAACATCGTCCTCGGCACGGAGCCGCGCGAGGGCATCTTCCTCGACGAGCACGCCGCGGAGGAGCGCGTGCGCGAGCTCTCGCAGCGCTTCGGCCTCGCCGTCGACCCGACGGCGCTCGGGCAGGACATCACCGTCGGCCAGGAGCAGCGCGTCGAGATCCTGAAGGCCCTTTACCGCGGCGCCGACGTGCTCATCCTGGACGAGCCCACCGCGGTGCTGACGCCGCAGGAGGCGGGCGAGCTCTTCGAGATCATCCGCAGCCTCCGCGCGGACGGCCGGTCGATCATCTTCATCAGCCACAAGCTGAACGAGGTGCTGGAGATCGCCGACCGGATCACCGTCCTGCGGCGCGGCAAGACGATCGAGACCGTGCCCGTGCAAGGCGCGACCGAGGCGTCGCTCGCGCGGGCAATGGTCGGCCGCGAGGTGCTCCTCCGTGTGGAGAAGAAGCCGTCAGCACCGGGAGACGTCCTGCTCGCGGTGGCGGACCTGCACGTGTCCGACAACCGCGGTGTGGCGAAGGTGCGCGGCGTCTCCTTCGACGTGCGCGCCGGGGAGATCGTCGGCATCGCCGGCGTCGACGGGAACGGGCAGACCGAGCTGATCGACGCGATCACGGGCCTGCTGCGCGTCGATTCCGGCTCCGTCCAGGTGGCCGGCCGCGAGCTCCGCCACGCGAGCGCGCGGGAGATGCTCGACGCCGGCGGCGGCCACATCCCCGAGGACCGCCAGCGGCGCGGCCTCGTGCTCGAGTTCTCGATCGCGGAGAACATCGCGCTGCACGACTATTCGAAGGAGCCGGACGCGAAGTGGGGCTGGCTGTTCCCGAAACGGCTCGTCAGCCGCGCCGCGCGGCTCATCCGCGAGTTCGACGTCCGCGGCGGCGGCCCGCTGACGCGGGCGGGAGGGCTCTCCGGCGGCAACCAGCAGAAGGTCGTCGCCGCCCGCGAGATCTCGCGCGACCCGAAGGTGCTGATCGCGGCGCAGCCGACGCGCGGCCTCGACGTGGGCGCGATCGAGTACCTGCACCGGCGCCTCGTGGAGGAGCGCGACAAGGGCCGCGCGGTCCTGCTCGTCTCGCTCGAGCTGGAGGAGATCTTCTCCCTCTCCGACCGGATCCTCGTCATCTACGAGGGCGAGATCGTGGGCGAGCACGGCGCCGACGTGTCCGAGGAGCAGATCGGCCTGGAGATGCTCGGCGGCCGGGAGCCGGCGGCGGCGTGACCGAAGACGCCAACATCCCGCCCGAGACCCCGGAGCAGGCGGCCGCGACCGGCACCCTCGCCGCGCGCATCGCGCTGAAGCAGCGCGCCGGGGGCATCACCGTCCCCGTCATCACCGCCGTCGTCGCGTTCCTGCTCGGCGGCCTCGTCGTCCTCGCCACCGGCCACAACCCGCTGCTCGCCTACCGCGACATCTTCGACGGCGCGGGGCTCAACTGGATCTTCCATCCGACGACGAACGTCGCCAACACCGCCGCCTACAACCTGTCGCAGACGCTGCTGCAGACGACGACGCTGATCCTGTGCGGCCTCGCCGTCGCGTTCGCGTTCCGCTGCGGCATGTTCAACATCGGCGGCCAGGGCCAGTACTTCGTCGGCCTCATCGCCGCCAACTGGATCGGCGTCGACTTCGCGCACATGGCGGCGCTCCCGCACATCCTGCTCGCCATCGGCGCCGCCATCCTCGCCGGCGCGCTGTGGGCGGGCATCGCCGGCGTGCTGAAGGCGACCGTCGGCGCGCACGAGGTGATCTCCACGATCATGCTCAACTGGATCGCCCTGTGGGTGGCGGAGTGGCTCTTCGGCGACGGCGGTCCGCTGCAGAACTCGACGCAGTCGCAGGTTCCGGTGTCGAATGCGATCGCGCCGAGCGCGCAGCTCCCGGTCTTCTGGGGGCAGCCGCTGCTCCAGGGCCTCGACATCGGCATCTTCATCGCGCTCGCCGCGCTCGTCGTGTACTGGGCGATCCTCAACCGCACGACGCTCGGCTACGAGGTGCGCGCGGTCGGCTTCAACCCGGAGGCGGCCGCG
>JAFALP010000396.1 GCA_019234175.1 Actinomycetota bacterium
CGGCGTCCTGCACGTGCGCGACCTCTTCTCCGCCGTCATCGACCGCGGCATCGCCGAGGTGCGCCTCGAGGATCTCCTCCGTCCTGCATACGTCGTCCCGGAGACGAAGGACCTCGCGTCGCTGCTGCAGGAGTTCCGGCGCACGAACAACCACTTCGCGATCGTCGTCGACTAATACGGCGCGATGGAGGGCATCTGCACGCTCGAGGACCTGATCGAGGAGATCGTCGGCGAGATCGAGGACGAGTTCGACGTCCCCGAAGAGTCGATCGTGCAGGTGAACGAGGACACGTGGAGGCTCGACGGACGCTTCCCGATCGAGGACTTCAACGAGCGCTTCGGCACCGACCTGCCCGACGAGGACTACCACACCGTCGCCGGCTTCGTGTTCGGCCAGCTCGGACGCGCGCCCGAGCCCGGCGACGACATCGCCTACGACGGGCTGCGCTTCGACGTGCTGGAGGTGGACGGCAACCGCATCGAGGAGATCGCCGTCACGTTCGTCGAACGGCCGCTGCTGCGCGGCGACGGCGGCTCAGTCGACGACGACGAGATCGAGTGACGCGATCTCGCCGTCGCTGATCGTCCACGCGGCGAGCGTCTCGTCGCGGACGCCGTAGATGAGATAGGGACGCCCGGCCCAGAGGCCGATGTTCTCCACGTCGGTGCGCGACGGGCGCGCGGGGGACGACAGGTGCGAGTGGACGACCGCTTGGTCGAGGTCGATCTCCGCCCAGCGCGCCGGGTCGAGGTAGAGCTCGAAGCGGTACGGGGACGCGGCCTTGTTCTCGGCGCGGACGTACTCGACCGCGCGGCCGCCGTCGAGGAGGAGCAGCCCGCAGGACTCGTTCGGCGCTTCCGCGCGGGCATGATCCGCGATCGCGTCGCGGACCGCCGCGGGGACTACCACCACAGCGTGCGTTCCATCGAGCGCCCGACGTCGTCGGTCGACCAGAAGTCGGCGCTCAGGTATTTCCAGCCGCCGTCGGCGAGGACCGCGACGACGACCGCGCTCTCGTCCAGCTCGGCGGCGAGCTTGCGCGCGACGTGCACGACCGCGCCGCCGGAGACGCCGGCGAAGATCCCTTCGGCGTCCAGCAGCGCGCGCACGGCTGCGACCGACTCCTCGTTGGAGACGAGCACCTTCCGGTCGAGCTTCGACACGTCGAGGATGGGCGGCACGTACCCCTCGTCGAGCGAGCGCAGGCCCATCACGGCGTCGCCGGGCAGCGGCTCGGCGGCGGCGACGACGATGTCGGGGAACGTCTCGCGGAGCCGCTCGCCCGCGCCCATGAGGGTGCCGCCGGTGCCGAGCCCGGCGACGAGCACGTCCACCCGTTCGAGCGCCTCGGCGATCTCCGCGCCCGTTCCCTCGTAGTGCGCGCGGGGGTTCGCCGGATTCGCGTACTGGAAGGGCATGAACCAGCGCGGGTCGCGCTCGGCCATCTCGAGGGCGAGCTTCACCGCGCCGTTCGATCCCTCCGCGGCCGGCGAGTCGACGATCGTGGCGCCGTACAGGCGCAGCAGCCGGCGCCGCTCCTCGGTCGCGTTCTCGGGAAGGACGACCGTGAGCGGATAGCCCTTCAGCTTCGCGACGAGCGCGAGCGAGATGCCGGTGTTCCCGCTCGTCGGCTCGAGCAGCTCGCGGCCCGGCTGGAGCTCGCCGGCGGCCTCGGCCGCCTCGATCATCGCCCTGGCGACGCGGTCCTTGATCGAGCCGGTGGGGTTCTGGCCCTCGAGCTTCGCGAAGATGCGCGCGCCGCCGCGCGGCGATGCGCGCCGCAGCTCGACGAGCGGCGTGTTCCCGACGAGGTCGAGCAGCGACGAGACGATGACCTGGCTAGGCACCGCCTGCCATCGCCGGCAGGAGGATGACGGTCGAGCCGTCGTGCACCTCGGTGTCGATGCCGTCCAGCGTTCGCACGTCCTCGCCCTCGACGTAGACGTTCACGAAGGGCGCGATGTCGGCGCCGTCGACGAGCTGCGTGCGCAGCCCGGGGAAGCGGCTCGTCAGGTCGTCGAGCAGCTCGCGCACGGTGCCGCCGGAGGCGTGCACCTCGCGCTCGCCGCCGGTCTCGGTGCGGAGCGTGGGTGGGATTCTCACGGTCTTCATGCGTGCGCTGGCCTCCCGGAGCAGAACTCCACGTAGTCGATGTACTCGGTGATGGTCGGATGCTCGCCGCACACGGGGCAGTTCGGGTCGCGGCGGAGCGTCACTTCGTTGAACTCGGTCGAGAGCGCGTCGAAGAGGAGCAGGCGGCCGACGAGCGGCTCGCCGATGCCGAGCGCGAGCTTCAGCGCCTCGCTCGCCTGCAGCGAGCCGACGATGCCGGGCAGCACGCCGAGCACGCCGCCCTCGGCGCAGCTCGGTGCGAGCTCAGGCGGCGGCGGCTGCGGGAAGAGGCAGCGGTAGCACGGCCCCTCGTGCGGCTTCAGCACCGTCACCTGGCCCTCGAAGCGATAGATCGACCCGTGCACGATCGGAATGTCGTGCCACACGGCGGCGTCGTTCAGCAGATACCGGGTGGGGAAGTTGTCGGCGCCGTCGACGATCACGTCCCAGCCGTCGGCGAGGATGCGGTCGACGTTCTCGGAGGTGAGCCGCTCCTTGTACGTGACGACGTCCACGTCCGGGTTGAGCGCCTGCAGCGTCCGCTTCGCCGACTCCGCCTTCGACTCGCCGAGCCGCTCGGTGGAGTGCGCGATCTGCCGCTGGAGGTTCGACTCGTCCACGACGTCGTCGTCGACGATTCCGAGCCGGCCGACGCCGGCCGCGGCGAGATAGAGCGACGCGGGCGAGCCGAGGCCGCCGGCGCCGATGAGGAGCACGCGTGCGTCGAGGAGCTTCAGCTGCCCCTCCTCGCCGACCTCCGGGATGAGGAGGTGGCGCGAGTAGCGCCGGCGCTTCGCGGCGTCGAGCGAGCGCGGCAGCTCGGTGGGGAGGCCGCTGCGCTTCCAGTCGGTGTAGCCGCCGGCGAGCGACGTGACGTTCTCGTAGCCGAGCTCGCCGAGCGACTTCGCCGCGAACGCCGAGCGGGCGCCGCCGGCGCAGTACAGGAGAATCGATTGCGAGCGGTCGGGCGCCGCCTGCTCGATGCGCGACTCGAGGAAGCCGCGCGGGATGTGGACGGCGCCGGGGATGCGGCCCTCGCTCCACTCGTCCAGCTCGCGGACGTCGACGACGAGCGGCCGGCCGGGCGCATCGAGGATCTCGCGCGCGCGAGGGACGTCGACCTCGTCGATCTCCTCCTTGACCTGCTGCAGCAGTTCCCGATAGCTCGCCATGACTTTCCTAAAGATAGCGAGTTCGTGCCGACTAGGCTGGCTCGCGTTGAGCCCGAGGACGCGTGTGTTCGCCATCGTCGCCACGGCCGCCGTCGTCGTGGCGGGGGCGACCGTGGGCGTGACCCTCCTCCAGACCCGCGGCGAGAGCACCGGGACGACGGCGCGCAAGGGTTTCCCGCCGCTCGATCTGCCCGCCTCGCCCGCGGTGCGGCTCTACCAGGCCGGCAAGCACGCGCAGGCAGAGGCGCTCTTCTCGCGGTCGCACGACCTCGGGGACGAGATCGGCGCCGCGTTCGCCCGCTGGCCGCACGGCACGCTCGACGACATGGAGAAGCTCGTTGCCGCCAACCCGGAGAGCGGGCTCGCCCAGCTCCACCTCGGACTGGCGGCGTACTGGTCCGGCCGCGACGCGGACGCGGCGACCGCGTGGACGGACGCCGCCAAGGTCCAGCCGGACGAACCGTCCGCGATCACCGCGCTCGACTTTCTCCATCCCGGCGTCGCGCCCGGGCTGCCGCCGATCGTCGTCGACGAGCGCGAGATCGATCCGCACGCGCGCGCGTTGCTGCTGAAGGGGATCGAATCGTGGGACCGTGAGCACGTCGTCACGGCGAAGCGGGAGATCGACGCGGCAGCGAAGCGTGCGCCGCGCGACCCGGTGGTGCTCACCGCCGATGCGGTGGCGACGTTCACGCCCGCGAGCCCGGAGCGCCCGTTCCCGAAGCTCGGTCCGCTCACCGCGGAGTTCCCGAAGGCGGCCGTCGTCCGTCTCCACCTCGGCGTCCTTCTGCTCTGGACGCGGCAGGTGAAGAAGGGGGAGCAGCAGCTGCGACTCGCGGTCGCGGCGCAGCCCGGATCGGTCTATGCGTCCCAGGCGAAGGTGTTGTTGAACGCCTTGTCGAAAGATGGGACTCACTAGGCCGAATATGAGCCGAACGGCCTATGGCGCCTCGTCCGACGCGCCAGGCATAGTGCGGCATCGCCGAGGCAGGGAGGCCCATGAGCGCGAAGGAAGCCACGGACGTCCGCGAGGTCGCCGACATCCTGGAGACGGACGAGGCACGCCACCTGCTCGAGGCCGCACAGGCCGCCGGCGGGTCGCTGAGCCAGGAGGAGATCGCGCTCGCGCTCGACGAGCTCGACCTCGACGCCGGGCAGCTCGACGACTTCTACCACGCGCTCGAAGAGATGCAGATCGACGTCGTCGGCGGCGCCGGCGAAGAGGTCGAGGAGACGCGCGAGGAGATCAAGGCGGAGGTGCGCGAGATCTCCACCGACTCGCTCCAGCTCTTCCTCAAGGACATCGGCAAGGTCGACCTGCTCACCGCCGCTCAGGAGGTGGAGCTCGCGAAGCGCATCGAGCGCGGCGACCATCTCGCCAAGCAGGAGATGATCGAGGCGAACCTGCGCCTCGTCGTCTCGATCGCGAAGCGCTATCGCAACCAGGGCCTGCCCTTCCTCGACCTCATCCAGGAGGGGACGATCGGCCTCGTCCGCGCGGCGGAGAAGTTCGACTACCGCAAGGGCTTCAAGTTCTCGACGTATGCGACGTGGTGGATCCGCCAGGCGGTCGCGCGCGCCCTCGCCGACAAGGCGCGGACGATCCGCATGCCGGTGCACGTGGTCGAGAAGCTGAACAAGATCGTGCGCACCGAGCGCAAGCTGCGCGCCGAGCTGTGCCGCGAGCCGACGCCGCTCGAGATCGCGCTCGACCTCGACCTGCCGCTCGAGGAGGTCGAGTCGATCATGCGCAGCTCGCAGACGCCGGTCTCGCTCGAGAAGCCCGTCGGCGACGAGGAGGAGTCCGAGTTCGGGCACTTCATCACCGACGAGAACGTCCCGCTGCCCGACGAGGTCGCCGACGAGGCGATGCGCAAGGAGCAGCTGCGGAAGATCCTCGGCACGCTCTCGCACCGCGAGCGCCGCGTCCTCGAGCTGCGCTACGGGCTCGACGGCGAGCATCCGCGCACGCTCGACGAGGTGGGGCGGACGTTCAACGTCACGCGTGAGCGCATCCGGCAGATCGAGAACCAGAGCCTGAAGAAGCTCCGCGCCCTGGCCGACTCGATCAGCCTGCGAGACGTCGCCTGATTCCGGCGGCGTCGAGCCCGTGCGCGGCACGGTGCTCTTCCCTCGTGCCGTAGCGGCGTAGCTCGGCGTTCGCCACGCCGAGCGATCGCACGCGGTAGGGGCGGTCCGCGAGCTCCTGC
>JAFALP010000086.1 GCA_019234175.1 Actinomycetota bacterium
GAGCGCACGGACGAGGAGGCGTGGGACGTCCACTTCACGTTCCGGCTCCGTTACCGCGGGCGCGAGCGGCGCGACGCCTTGCTCGACGTGCTCGTCCCGCTCGGCCCGGGCGAGCCGCGTCCGCCGCGCGCCGCGCCGCCGCCGCCAGCGAGGGCTGCTGGAGCATCTCGGTCTTGCAGCGCACGAGCTCAGCGCGGCGGTCGCCGACGCGCACTCGGTCGCGTCCGGCGGCCTGCGCCTGCTCGAGACCGATCCCGGTGCGGCCGCCGAGGGCGCCGCACTCGCCGAGGCGCTCGCCGGTCTCGTCCGGAGCCTCGACCTCGAGGAGAGCCGCGCGTGGAGCGAGCGCGTCGCCGACGCCGTTGCGGTCCTCGATGCGGCCGGCGACTCCATCGGCGCCGGCGCCATGACTGCCGCCGCCCGCGAGCTGGAGCGGCACGCCCTGCGCGCGGCGGAAGCTCGCGCATCCGCACGCGCGCTTTAGCCGTTCTTTCGCGGATGGGGGATAAGGGCTTCATCCGCGAGGCCTTCCGCAACCGGCGGCTCCTCGGCGTCGCGGTGATCGCCGCCATCGGCGGCTTCCTCTTCGGGTACGACACCGGCGTCATCGGCGGTGCGCTCCTCTTCATGAAGAAGGATCTCCATCTCCGGACGCACGGGCAGCAGCAGCTCACGGTCGCGATCCTCCTCCTCGGCGCCGTCACGGGCGCGCTCATCTCCGGCTGGCTCGCCGACAAGATCAGCCGGCGGCGCACGAAGATGATCTCCGGCTCCGTCTACGTGACCGGTGCGATCGGCTGCGCGCTCGCGCAGTCGTACTGGCAGATCCTCGCCGGTCGCTTCTGGCTCGGCCTCGCCGTCGGCACCGCCTCGTTCGTGTCGCCGATGTACATCGCCGAGCTCACTCCGCCCCGCATTCGCGGCGGCGTCGTCAGCTTCAACCAGCTGATGGTCACGTCCGGGATCCTCGTCGCATACATCGTCGACTGGGGCTTCGCACCGCTGTCGAACAACTGGCGCTGGATGTTCGCCCTCGGCGCCGTCCCCGGGGCGACGCTCGCAATCGGGATGTACTTCATGCCGTTCTCGCCCCGCTGGCTCGTCGAGAAGGGACGGGACGACGAGGCGCGTCAGGTGCTCGAGCGGTACCGCTTCGGCGAGGACGACGTCGACGAGGAGATCGCGGAGATCAAGAAGGTCAGCGAGACGGAGGCGAGTCTCCGTGACCTCATCGCCAAGGGCGTGCGCCGCATGCTCCTCGTCGGCATCGGGCTCGCCGTCTTCCAACAGATCGTCGGGATCAACACCGTCATCTACTACGCGCCCACGATCCTGAAGTTCGCCGGTCAACACAACACCGGAGCGCTCACGCAGAGCGTCTACATCGGCTGCACGAACGTGTTCTTCACGATCGTCGCCATCCTCTTCCTCGACCGGCTGGGCCGGAAGTTCTTCCTGATCACGGGGACATGCGTCCTCACCGCGTCCCTCATCGGGCTCGGCCTCTTCTTCGAGTCCGCAAGCGTCCGGCACGCCCTGCCGTGGCTCGCGCTCGCCTGTTTGCTCACGTACATCATGGGCTTCGCGGTCGGCCTCGGCCCCGTGTTCTGGCTGATGATCTCGGAGATCTTCCCGCTCCAGATGCGCGGCCCCGCGATGGCCGTCTGCACGATGTTCAACTGGGGCCTCAACTTCGCCATCTCCTACACGTTCCTCACGCTGACGAGCGCGATCACGAAGCAGGGGACGTTCTGGCTCTACGCCGGCTTCGGCGTCGCTGCGGTCGTCTTCTTCATCACGGTGGTGCCGGAAACGAAGGACCGGTCGCTCGAGCAGATCCAGGCCGACCTCGGAGCAGACGCAGACGTCGCGCTCAGCCGTGACGACGCCGGTGCCGCCGACGAAGCGGCGACGGCCCGGTCGGGTGGAGGTTGAACGCCGCGTTCACGAGCGCGAGGTGCGTGAACGCCTGCGGGAAATTGCCGAGCTGACGCCTCGCTTTCGGGTCGTACTCCTCCGCGAGGAGCCCGAGGTCGTTGGCGAGGGCGATGAGGCGTTCGAAGAGCGCGTGCGCGTCGTCGTCGCGGTCGAGAAGCGTGAGGCAGTCGACGAGCCAGAACGAGCACGGTAGGAACACGCCCTCGCCGGCCGGCAGGCCGTCGACGCCGCTCTCCTTCGTCCGATAGCGAAGGACGAAGCCGTCCACGACGAGGTCGCGCTCGACCGCCTCGATCGTCCCGCGAATCCTCGGGTCGTCTGCGGGCAGGAAGCCGACCTGCGGAATGAGGAGCAGACTCGCGTCCAGCTCCGTCGACCCGTACGTCTGCGTGAAGGACCCGAGCTCGGCGTTGTAGCCGCGCTCGCACACCTCGGCGTGAATCCTGTCGCGCAGCTCGCGCCACTTGTCCGCCGGGCCGTCGAGCCCCTGCGTCTCGACGGTGCGCACCGCGCGGTCGAATGCGACCCACGCCATGACCTTCGAATGCACGAAGTGCTGCGGCTCGCCGCGGATCTCCCAGATGCCGTTGTCCGGCTCCATCCAGATGCGCTCGAGGTAGTCGAGCAGCACGACCTGGATGTCCCACGCCGTCTTCTCGAGCGCCAGCCC
>JAFALP010000282.1 GCA_019234175.1 Actinomycetota bacterium
CACGCTCGGGGACTACGTCACGCCGCTGCTCGCCGGCGGTGCTTCCTCGCAGTTCATCGGCAACGTCGTCTACGACACGATCGGGTCGAACAACGTCCCGTTCGCCGCCGCCTTCGCGGCGGTGCCGCTCGTCGTCATGGGCGTGTATCTCCTGATCGCGCGCAAGCTCGGCGCCTTCGAGGCGCTCTGATGGAGCGCCGCGGCACCCGCATCGCGCTCGGGGTCTGGACGGCGCTCGTCGTCCTCTTCCTCTGGATCCCGCTCGCGCTCATCGTCCTGTACGCCTTCAACAAGTCGAACGTTCAGAGCTGGCCGATCCCCGCGTACACGACGCACTGGTTCCACGCGGCGTGGACGTCGGAGGTCCGGACGTCGCTGTGGCTGTCCGTCCGCGTCGGCCTGATCGCAACCGCCATCGCGCTCGTGCTCGGGTCCGCGGCCGCGTTCGGCGTCGCGCGCTTCCGCTTCTTCGGGCGCGAGGCGGTGTCGTTCCTGCTCGTCCTCCCCATCGCGCTGCCGGGGATCGTCACCGGCATCGCGTTGAGCTCGGCGTTCATCGCCGGGCACATCAACCTGTCGATGTGGACGATCGTCGTCGGGCACGCCACGTTCTGCGTCGTCATCGTCTACAACAACGTCCTCGCCCGGCTGCGGCGCTCGTCGCCTTCGCTCATCGAGGCGTCGCAGGACCTCGGCGCCGACGGCTGGCAGACGTTCCGTTTCGTCGTGTGGCCGGTCCTTTCGAGCGCCCTCGTCGCCGGCGGGCTGCTGGCGTTCGCGCTCTCCTTCGACGAGGTGATCGTGACGACGTTCACGGCCGGGGCCCAGAACACCATCCCGCTCCTGATCCTGGGCTACATCCGGCTCGGGCAACAGCTTCCCGTCGTGAACGTGATCGCGTTCGCGATGATCGTGGTGACTGCACTTCCCGTCTTGCTGGCCCAACGGCTGATGCGGGACACTGGAGTGCTCCGGCGCGGCGCCACCGCCGCGGTCGTTCCGGCCGAATAGGAGGCAGTGCAGATGAGCGCGACCACAACGTCGTACAAGTGCTTCGTCGGCGGCGAGTGGGTCGACGCCGCCTCCGGCGAGACGATGGAGGTCATCAATCCCGCGACCGGCGAGACGATCGCCGTCGTTCCGCGCTGCGGCGCCGAGGATGTCGACCGCGCCGTCGACGCCGCGAAGAAGGCGCTGCCGGCGTGGCTCGACGCCACCCCGAAGGAGCGCTCGGAGCTCCTGCACAAGCTCGCGGACGTCCTCGACGAGAACGCCGAGGAGCTGGCGCAGATCGAGTCGCGGAACGTCGGCAAGCCGCTGATGGCGTCGCGCGACGAGATGCCGTTCTCCGCCGACAACCTCCGCTTCTTCGGAGGCGCGGCGCGCAACCTCGAGGGCAAGTCGGCCGGCGAGTACATCACCGGCTACACGTCCATCATCCGGCGAGAGCCGCTCGGCGTCGTCGCCGGCATCTGCCCTTGGAACTACCCGCTGATGATGGCGATCTGGAAGATGGGACCCGCGCTCGCCGCCGGCAACGTGCAGGTGCTGAAGCCGTCGGAGCAGACGCCGCTGTCATTGCTCCGCTTCATGCAGTTGGCACAGGAGGTCGTCCCGGTCGGCGTGCTCGGCGTCGTCACCGGCGACGGCGTTCCCGCGGGCGAGCGGCTCGTCGCGCATCCCGACATCCGTCTCGTGTCGCTCACGGGCGACGTGTCGACCGGCAAGGCGATCGCGCGAAACGCGGCCGACACGCTCAAGCGCGTGCATCTCGAGCTCGGCGGCAAGGCGCCGATGGTCGTCTTCGACGACGCCGACCCGGCGGCTGTCGCCGCCGGCATCCGCCTCGCCGGCTACTGGAACTCGGGACAGGACTGCACCGCCGGCTCGCGCGTCATCGCCGGGCCGAAGATCTACGACACGCTGCTGGAGGAGCTCGTGCCGCAGGTGGAGTCGCTGAAGGTCGGCGACCCGTTCGAGAGCGACGAGATCGAGATGGGCTCGGTCATCTCCGAGGCGCAGCAGGAGCGGATCCTCGGCTTCCTCGAGCGCGCGAAGGGCGCGACCGTCCTCACCGGCGGCGGCACGAACGGCGATCGCGGCTTCTTCGTGAAGCCGACCGTCGTCGTCGACGTGGAACAGACGGACGAGATCGTCCAGAACGAGGTGTTCGGCCCCGTCGTCAC
>JAFALP010000102.1 GCA_019234175.1 Actinomycetota bacterium
GGGCGCGTACGTCGCCGTCATCAAGGTGGTCGGCGTCGGCGGTGCGGGGCTGAACGCGGTCAACCGGATGATCGACGCGGGTATCAGCGACGTCGACTTCATCGCCGTGAACACGGACATCCAGGCGCTGCACATGAGCGACGCGCCGCAGAAGATCCACATCGGCCGCGAGCTCACGGGCGGCCTCGGCTCCGGCTCCGACCCCGAGGTCGGCCGCCGCTCCGCCGAGGAGGGCTACGACCAGGTGAAGAACGCGCTACGCGGCTCCGACATGGTGTTCGTCGCCGCGGGCGAGGGCGGCGGCACCGGCTCCGGCGCCGCGCCGGTCGTGGCGAAGATCGCGCGCGACCTCGGCGCGCTCACGGTCGGCATCGTCACGACGCCGTTCAAGTTCGAAGGGACGAAGCGCCGCACGCAGGCCGACCAGGGCGTCGCCGCGCTGCGCGCCGCGTGCGACACGACCATCGTCATCCCGAACGACCGCCTGCTCGAGGTGCTGGACAAGGCGACGTCCATGCTCGACGCGTTCAAGGTCGCCGACGACGTCCTCCGCCAGGGCGTGCAGGGGATCACCGACCTGATCACGCTGCCGGGGCTCATCAACCTCGACTTCGCCGACGTGCGCACGATCATGAGCAACTCGGGAACGGCGCTCATGGGCATCGGCTTCTCGTCCGCGCCGGAGAACCGCGCGCGGGAGGCGGCCGAGCGCGCACTGCGCTCGCCGCTCATCGACGAGGAGATCACCGGCGCGACCGGCATCCTGCTCTCCGTCGCCGGCGGCGACGACATGACGCTCATCGAGGTGAACGAGGCGGCGGAGGCGATCCGCGCCGCCGCCACCGACGACACGAACATCATCTTCGGCGCCACCGTCGACGACCGGCTCACCGGCCAGGTGTGGGTGACGGTCGTCGCCACCGGCATCGGCCGCCACCGGCCGAGCACGCGCGCGTTCTCGCGGCCCGTCGTCGCCGACGACGGCGGCGACGTGGACGTGCCGTCGTTCCTACGCAACTGATGGACACGCGGCTCGCCATCGCGAGCAAGCGGGACCAGCGGCGGTACGCGAAGCGGCCGGTGGACGGCGTCGTCGTCGAGCGGATCCTCGACGCGGGCCGCGTGACCGGCAGCTCGCGGAACACGCAGAAGTGGGAGTTCGTCCTCGTGGCGGACAAGGCGGCGCTCGCCGAGGCGGTGTACGCGCCGGAGAACGTCGCCACCGCCGGGCTCGTGATCGCCATCGTCGGCGAGGCGGCGTCGTTCGACGTCGGCCGCTGCGCGCAGAACATGTTCCTCGCGGCGTGGGACCAGGGCGTCGTCTCGTGCCCGAACGGCGTGAAGGACGCCGATCTGGCCGCGGCCATCTGCGGCGGCGAGGTCAAGGCAGTTTTGTCATTCGGGTGGCCGGTGCGTGAGCTGCACGTCGAGGACCGAAGCGTGGAGGAGTGGTCGGCGCAGGCGAACCGGAAGTCGCTGGACGAGCTCGTCCGCCGCGTCTGACGGTCGTGTAGCGTTTCCGCCGTGCCCGGTCGCCGCTCCAAGCCCGCCTCCATGGTCGGCGAGGCGCTCATGTGGATCCTGTTCGCCGCGCTGCTCGCGCCGGCCGGATTCGTCGGGTGGGCGATCGGCCACTACACGGGGCACACGAAGAACCACACGGTGACCGTGTCCGCGTCGGCGAGGCCGACGACGACAGCGGCTGCGACGACGGCGGCCGCGACGACCACCGCCGCTGCCGCGACTGGCGGATCCGCGGTCGCGGCGAAGGCGATCTTCAGCGGCGCCGGCTGCGCCGCGTGCCACACGTTCAAGCCGGCGGGCGCGACCGGGAAGATCGGCCCCGATCTCGACACCGCGCCGGAGAAGGACGCGAAGAAGGACAAGATGGCGCTCGCCGCGTTCATCAAGCAGTCGATCGTCGACCCGAACGCGTACATCTCGCCGGGCTTCCCGAAGAGCGTCATGCCGCCGAACTTCGGCTCGACGCTCGGCAGCGCGAAGGTCGACGAGCTCGTCAACTACATCGCCAGCGACGGCAAGTGATCGAGGCGATCCACGTCGGACCCGACGAGGCCGGGCCGCTGCAGGCCGTCGACTCGGTGCGCGCGGTCGCGGGCAAGGGGCTCGAGGGCGACAGGCATTTCCGTGAGCGCGGCGCGAAGCCGGGCCAGGCGCTGACGCTCGTCGCGGCGGAGAACGTCGAGGACGTGGGACTTGGGACGGGCGAGACCCGGCGGCAGCTGACGGTGCGCGGCGTCGACCTGAACGCGCTCGTCGGCAAGACCTTCCACGTCGGCGAGGTCGAGTGCTACGGCGTCGAGCTGTGCGAGCCGTGCACGCATCTGCAGTCGATGACGCGGCCGGGGATCATCAAGGATCTCGCGCACCGCGCGGGCATCAACGCGGACATCTTGAGCGACGGCGTGATTCGCGTCGGCGACCACGTCACGATCTAGGACAAGAGGACCGCGCTGGGTGTCGCGGCGGCCATCGTGCGATCGGCGGTGACGAGCGCCGCGCCGAGCTGCTCCGCGAGCACGACGTAGCTCGCGTCGTACGCGGTCAACGAGCGCTCGATGGCGACGTTGAGGGCG
>JAFALP010000185.1 GCA_019234175.1 Actinomycetota bacterium
CGGTGAACGCCGGAAAGCCGGCGCTGATCCGTGTCCCGGTGAGGCCGGGCTAGCATTCCGTTCGTGGAAGGCCAGTACGTCGCGTACACGTTCTACCGCGTCGATCCGGCGTGGCGCCGCCTCCCGATCGAGGAGCGGCAGGCCGGCAAGGATGCGTTCGCCGAGACGGTCGAGGAGCTCGCGGACCGCTTCGACGCGCTGCGCTGCTACACGACGACGGGCGTGCGGCCGGAGGTCGACTTCTTCCTCTGGAAGATCACGCAGCGCTACGAGGACCTGATCGAGCTGGGGACGGCGCTGAACGGCACGCCGCTCGTCGGCTGGGTGGAGACGCCGTATTCGTATCTGGCGACGACGAAGGCGTCGACGTACACGAGCGCGCGCAAGCCGAGGAAGATCGTCCCCAAGGGATCGCCGTACCTCGTCGTCTATCCGTTCGTGAAGGTGCGCTCCTGGTATGCGCTCCCGCAGGAGGACCGCCAGCGTGCGATGGACGAGCACATGCGCGTCGGTCACGAGTTCGCGACCATCCACAACCACACGACGTACTCGTTCGGGATCGACGACCAGGAGTTCATGACCGCGTTCGAGTGCGACGAGCCGGCCGACTTCATGCACCTGATGCTGACGCTGCGCGACAGCGAGGCATCGAAGTACACCGAGCGCGACACCCCGATCTTCGTCGGCCGCCACGTGCCGGTGCGCGAGGCGCTGGACGCGCTCGACGGCGCCTCGGTTCGCGCCGAGGCTTAGCCGTACGTGTGCATGTCGCGCCAGGTTCGCCACATGGCGAGCCCGGCGAGGGCCAACACGCCCACGAAGGCGATGACCTGCAGGCCGTGCGCGCCGCCGTACCAGTCCACGCCGAGGTCGGCGACGGCGAGAAGCGCCGCGCCGTAGAAGACGACTCGACCGCGGAGGGGCCACGTGGAGATCTCCTCCCGGCGCTCGCGCCACATGAGGTAGACGAAGAACGCGATCGCAAGCAGGAACGCGATGCGCGCGAGGATGAGCAGCGCAGTCAGCGTCGCCTCGAGCTGCAGAACGACGATGAGCGCGACGATCGCGAGGATGATCAGGAACCCGCGCAGGGTCGGGTTCATCCGAGAGAAGAACGACCTCATGTGCCGGTCATGTACGCACGCACCGCAAGCGCTCCGGCGACCAGGGTAGCGCCGGCGAACCAGCCCAGCCGGGCGCGGCGCTCGGCCGGTGCGTAGATCCACGGGGCGAGCACGGCGAGGAGCGACAGCGTCCCGTACAGGTAGTGGAGCTTCTCCGGCGCGCGCCTGTGATCGGAGAGGAGCAACAGCCCGAGCGCGACCTGCGCGACGAGGACCGACTGGGCGAGCGCGAGCAGGTGCGTGACGAGCCCGCTCGCCTCGCGGTGGCGCAGGTATGTGACCCCTGCGACGAGTGCGGCCGCCCACGTGACAGCGAGTACGACGAACGCGACGGCGTGGTGCACGGTTACCATCGGCGCCGATGATCGCAGAGGGACAGGAAGCCCCCGACTTCGAGCTGACGAGCGACGCCGGCGAAACGGTGCGTCTGTCGTCGCTTCGCGGGACGCCGGTCGTCATCTACTTCTATCCGAAGGACGACACGCCCGGGTGCACGACGCAGGCGTGCGGCATCCGCGACGCCTACGGCGAGTTCGAGCGCGCAGGTGCGGTCGTGCTCGGCATCTCACCCGACAGCGAGGCGTCGCACGTGAAGTTCAAGAGCAAATACGACCTGCCGTTCACGCTCCTCGCCGATCCCGACCACACGGTCTCGGAGCGGTACGGCGTCTGGGGCGAGAAGAAGTACATGGGCCGGAGCTACATGGGCGTCAAGCGGTCGACGTTCGTGATCGGCAAGGACGGGAACGTGACGAAGGTCATGCACAACGTCAAGCCGGCCACGCATGCCGACGACGTCCTCGCGGCGCTCGCAGCCTAAGGGGATCGTTCGGGCGGAGCTCGGGCGCCTCTCCCACTGGGAGGAGCGCCACCGCCGGCTCGCCGCGCGCGTCCTCATCGCGGTCGTGTTGACGACGGTCGTCGACGCAGTCGGAAGCATTCTCGTCTGGTACTGGGAACGTGGCGCGCACGGCAGCGACGTGCACGGTTTCGGCGACTCGGTCTTCTTCGTCACGGTGCAGATCCTCACCGTGTCGTCGCAGTTGAAGAATCCGGTCACGACGCCGGGGCGCATCGTCGACGTGTTTCTCGAGATCTGGGCGATCTTCGTGATCACCGCGGTCGCAGGCTCGTTCAGCGCATTCTTCGCCGGCGGCGACTCCGAGTAGCCGTACCTCTCTCCCGCCGTCGCCCGTTGCCCCTCTATGGCAACGTGGATATGGATCGTCATCGCAGTCGTCGTCGTCCTGGCCGTCGCCGGCGCAATCGCCACTCGCGCAACGCGGGAACGGCGCTTGACGCAGCGGCGCGAGAAGGCGGGCGAGCTCCGGCGTGAGGCCGAGGACCGCACGCTCCGCGCAGAGGAGCGCGAGCGCCTCGCGCACGAGCAGGCCGCACAGGCTCGCGACGAGCGGGAAGAAGCCGCCAAGGTGGGCGCCCGCGCGGACAAGCTGGATCCGGACGTCGACAACTAGGTCGTCGGCGTAGGATCGGCCCGTGGCCCCGGTTCGCGCGGGAGGGCGGCGCGGCGCCGTGGCTCTCCCAGTCCGAGGAGCTGCGCGCCTGGGTCACGGACGGGCTGACGCAGCTGTAACGCGGCCTTAATCCGCAGAGGCGGAGAGTGTGCGCGTGACCTGGGGCGGGCCCTCCGACTCGCTGCGCGACATCTACGAGCACCGCGGGGAGCTCGAGTACGACGAGCCCGGCGTGCTTCCCGACCCGCGGCTCAGCCGCAAGTTCGAGCGCATGACCGCCCTCGTCGCCGAGACGCTGCCCGCCGAGTCGCTCCTCGACGCCGGCTGCGGCGACGGGCGTTTCCTCGCCGGCCTCGCCCGCCTTTCCGACCGCCCGACGCATCTCGTCGGCATCGACATCTCCCAGCGCATCCTCGACACCGCGAGGCGATGGGCGGAGCGCGACGGCTTCGACGTCGAGCTCGTCCGCGCGAACATGGAGAAACTGCCGTTCGCCGACGCGTCGTTCGACAGGGTCCTCAGCGTGCAGGCGATCGAGCACCTGCTCGATCCACAGGCCGGCATCGGCGAGCTGGCACGGGTGCTCCGTCCCGGCGGCAAGCTCATCCTCTCGACCGACAGCTCGCACAACCTCGTCAGCCGGACGATCAACGCGCCGCGGGCAGCCTTGGTCGGCATCCTGCGCCTTCGTGGGCGGCGGCTGCGGGTGCACTTCCCCCACTTCCAGTTCGACCCGGACGAGCTCGTCCGCATGGTCGAGGCGGCCGGGTTGCGCGTCGAGCATCGCGAGACGTTCGCGTTCCACGTCGACGGCCTCTCCACCCCGGTGGTCGCGAGACTGGCGGCGGCGGCCGACCGTGCGCTGTCCCCGCACTCCGTCGGCGACATCGTCGCCGTGGTCGCGTCCAAGGGCTATGCGGATGAGAGGACTTGAACCTCCACGGGGTTACCCCCACACGGACCTGAACCGTGCGCGTCTACCAATTCCGCCACATCCGCGCGGACGAACAGCATAGCCGGGTACCGTGTCCGGCCTGCTCCGGCTCGCCCTCGTCCTGACGCTTGCATGCACCGCGCTCGCGAGCGGAGGCGCAGCTGCATCCCCGCCGGCGCCGGGACCGTTCACCGAGGTCGTCGTCACGCTTCCGCAGCCGTCGCTCGCAGAGGCGACGCTGCACGATCGGAGCCTCGCGGCCGCGACGACGACGCACCACCGGCTCGACCTGCGAACTCCCGCCGCCGTGTCATACCTCCGCACGCTCGCGTCGGCGCAGCGGACGCTGCAGGCCCGCATCGCCGAAACGATCCCCGACTCGTCCGTGCACTGGCGGTACGACGTCACGCTCGACGGCCTGGCCGTCGTCGTGCCGACCTCGGAGCTCCCACGCCTCCAGGCGATGCCGG
>JAFALP010000156.1 GCA_019234175.1 Actinomycetota bacterium
GACCGGCGCCGAACAAAGGAGCAGGACGACGAGGATGCCGGCGAACCGGGCGAAGGCTCGCATGAGGAGAGAATGCCGAAAACGAGGGCGAGGCTGACGCTCAGGCAGGCGCTTGCAGACCTGCGCGCGTCGACGCCCGGCTGAGGCGCACGCGCGCGCCGGCGAGGGTGGCGCCGAGGATCGCCGTCCACACGAAGTAGAAGACGCTCGCCTGCGTGCCGGCGAGGAAGCTGTTCGTCTCCACGAGGCACAACGTTGCGCCGAGGGTCGCCCACGGGAGCGTCCTCCGCGCCTGCAGATCCCAGGCCAACAGCGCGAGCAGGAGCGGCAGGTGGTAGTAGAAGTTGTCCACCGGGTCGAAGACGCACCGGATGAGGAAGAGCAGCGCGAGCAGCGGGAGGACGCCGTCGGCGCGCACGCCCCGCCGCGCCGCGAGGATCGTCACCGGCACCGCGGCGAGCACGATCGCCGGGTGCGTCAGCTGCGCGAGCCACCCGGGCAGCGTGTGCGCCACGAGGGACCACCAGCTCTGGACGAAGACGTCGTTCGTCGCCGTCGCCGCGTGCCGGGACATGGACGCGAACCCGTGCGGGTCGGCGATCGCCTGCGGCACCGTCAGCAGCGCCGCCAGGCCGACGGCGCCGGCCGCGAGGCGCCACTTCGGCCGCCCGACGGCGAGCATCGCCGGCGGCAGCGCGATCACCGCCCACTGCTTCGTCGCCAGCGCGAGACCGAGCAACACCGCCGCCGCAACCGTGCGCGATCGCATCGCCGCGACGACTCCGGCGACGGTCAGCGCCGCCGTGAGGACCTCCTCGGGATGGCCGACGTCGAGCGCGTTCATCGCGGCGGGAGAGCCCATCGCGAGCAGGATGACGAGAAGGCCCATCACCGGGCGCCGTGCGGGGAACACACGCAGGAGCCACACGGCGAGCAGGCCGGACGCGACGAGGCACGGGATGGCGCCGGCGCGGTAGGCGACGAGATCGCCGCCGCCGAGCGCATGCGCGATCGCCGCGAACGGCGCACGCACCACGACGGACACAGGGCCCATCAGGGGCTGCGGCCGAACGGTCAAGGCGCGCAGGAGGTGACCGCCGGCGAGCGCGTCGACGGCGCGCGCGGCGTCGTTCGGATAGTCGCCGAGGGCGCCGCGATACAGGCTCACGACGACGGCCGAGAGCACTGCGAAGACCGACAGGCGCCGCAGGGCCATGCCGTTACTCCGCGTAGACGTCGCAGCCGAGATACATGAGCGACTCGACCGCCTCGGTCACGAACGCCGTCGCCTGGTGCGCGTCCGCGAACGTGTACGGGCCCGGCCGCACGGCACCGCCCTCGCGCGGATACACCTCGGTCTCGACGACGCACGAATCGCCGTAGTCGAGCGCGCGCAGGCGCGCGACCGAGCGGCCCTCGCGCTTGGCGTGCGGCGTGAAGAGCTCCCGAGGAGCGCTCACGACCCCGACGACGTGCCGGTGAAGGGGGAAGCCGTCAGCGACTGCTCGGCCGCCTGCGCGACGACGTCGCGGTCGTTGAACCCGCCCATGAGCTGCACGAGCGTGTCCGGCCGGCGGTAGATGAGCACGCCGGGGGACGGGAGCAGGCCGCCGCCGGGAATCAGCGACGTGAGCGCGCCCGCCTCGGCGCTGTCCATCAGGCTGACGCCGACGAAGCCGGCGCCCGCCTCCTGGGCCCCGGCGCGCGCCTCGGCGTATGAGATCGCGTCGGTGCTCGACTGCGGGTCGAAGACGGAGACGACGACGATGCGGTGCGAGTGCAAGGCGTCCGCGATCGTCGTGGGAAGACCGTTCTCCGCGATCGCCGGCTGCGGCGTCGCGGCCTTCTTCACGTGCGTCGCGTGCTCGGTCTTCGTCGACGCCTTCGTGTGCGTCGGGGTCTTCGTCACGGCCGGTGTCTTCGTCGCGGGGGCCGTCGGCGTCGCCGTGTGCGAGATGACGGGCGCGGCCGCGTTCGGCTTCTTGTGCAGCGAGAGCATCGCCACTCCGCCGAAGCATGCGATGACGGCGACGAGCGCGAAGATCTTGACCGGGCGGCTGACCTGGACGGTCATGCTCAGCTGGCGTAGCAGTCGCCGTTGGCGCCGAGATGCATGGTCTGGCCCGACGTGATCGCGCCACCGGGGCCGTGCTTCGCGGCGTAATAGGTGCCGACGAGCGTGTACACGCAGTAATCATTCGAGGTGGTCGAGCCCGTGGGCGGGGACCAGCCGGCCGGATCCCAGAAATAGTTCGCAACGACGATCGACGGGTCGTACTTCGACTGGAGGAGCGACATGAAGTCGTGGCCCGCGCCGGTCCAGGTGTCGGAGTACTCCTCGTCGGCGTTCGTTCCCGTGTCCGGCGCGTCCGAGCCGTTCCAATCCGGATCCTTCGAGGTGTTCTGACCCGCGTGGTTGTCGAAGGCGTACCACTCGATGTCCGGCGTGATCGCGTAGATGTTCGCCGACGCGGCCTGCTGGTCAGCCTTGTCGCGGATGCCGAGATACGACGGCACCGAGATCGAGGTCAGGATGCCGAGGATCGTCGTGACGATCAGCAGCTCGAGCAGCGTCATGCCGCTCTCCTCCTGGGCCAGACGGGTCCGGATCGCGCGCAGCATCTTTTAGGCGTATCGACCTGCCGGAGGCGGGCTCGTACCCTCGAACGAGGGATGCCCGGGCACCCGCTACGAGGCGTTCGCGCAGACGGCGGCGGCGGTCGTCAGCGTCGAGTGGACGAGGACGACCTGGCGGGTCGTCGCGCCCCCCAGATTGGCCACGTCGGCGGTCCGGCCGCCGAGGTAGTACGCGGAGTGGCCGGAGCCCTCCTCGTCGTCGAGACAGTACGCGGCACCGTGGGCGAGGACGGTCACATGCACGTGCGAGGAGACGGCCGGCGCCTCCTGTGCGAGCCCAGCCGCATCGAGGCGGTTGAACGAGCCGCTGCCGCCGTAGGGATCCTGAAACCAGGCCTCCGCGGCGCCGACGGCGACGCGCACGTGCTGCGTGGCGGCCGTGTCCGCCGCCTTCCCCCGACCGCCGAGATAGAGAAGTGCGGCGATACCGGCCACGGCCAGGAGCAGCGCGATCGCGAGGAGTCGGGGGAGGGCGACCTGGCTCACAGGTCGTACATCGGCCGTTCGCCTCGGCGGGAGTAGCCCCGAGCGAGTGAGGTCGAAACGCGGAGGGCG
>JAFALP010000065.1 GCA_019234175.1 Actinomycetota bacterium
CGTGTGCGTGCGTGAGGGCGATGATGTCGGCCGTCTCCGGGTTCTTCTCGCTGTCGGGGCACTTCGGGTTCCCGTTCAGGAACGGATCGATGTAGATGCGGCGCCCGTCGGCCGTGTCGAGGCGGAAGGACGCGTGCCCGAGCCAGGTGAGTGTCGTATCAGCCATGGGCCGAGCCTAACGAGGGAGGACCGTCCGGCGCGGAGGAGAACCTTCTCCAGATGAGGTCTCGTCTGCTCGCGCCGGGCATTGCGCTCGCAGCGCTCCTCGCCGACGCCGCCGGGCTGCACGGCCTCGCCGGATGGCTCGTGCTGGTGGCACTACCCGCCGCCTGCGCGGTCGCGTTCGTCGGCGTCAGCGACGCCCTGGAGGGGCTCGGCTCGCTTCGAGGCGTGACCGCGTCGCTCGCGCTCGTCCTGCTCGCGATCGGCTCGGCAGTGCGCGAGCACGCCCCCCGCGGCGGCTCGGTCCCGGCGGTCGCCGTCAGCGCGATCGTCGCCGCGCTGATCTGTTACGCGATCCCCGTCTTTGCCTGGGTGCTTCAGCCCGTGCGCGTGACGCGAACGCCCAAGGCCGTCGCGAACGCGCAGCGTTAGCGAACGCCGAACGCTCAGAACAAGAAGCGGAACGTGCGCAGCATTTTCCGCTTAGAACGGCAATGCCGAAGCGGCGTGCTTCGCCAGCGTGATGAGCGGCGAGACGGCGAAGAGCGAACCGACCGACACCACGAGGCAGGCGCCCACCGCGAGGTGCAGGAGCGTCTCGCGCGCCGGTGAGCCGCCGGCCGGCGCGAGCTGCAGCTCCTCCGGGCCGCGCATGTAGATGGCGCGGACGACGCCGAGGTAGTAGTAGAGGCTGACGAGCGTCGCAAGCACGCCGACGACGACGAGCCACGTCCATCCGTGGTCGTACGCGGCGGAGAGGACGTAGAACTTGCCGATGAAGCCCCCGCCGAGCGGAAGGCCGGCGAAGCCGAACATGAAGAACCACATGGCGACGCCGAGGAACGGGCGCTCCCAGCCGAAACCGGCGAAGTTGGACAACGTCACCGGGACGCCGAGCTCGCGCTCGCGCGCGGCGACGATTGCGAACGAGCCGAACGCCATCGCCGAGTAGGGGATGAGGTAGTACATGACCGCGCGCGCGCCGAGCGCGCTGCCGGCGGAGACGCCGATGAGGATGAAGCCGGCGTGGGAGATGGACGAGTAGGCGAGCAGGCGCTTCACGTCGCGCTGCACGAGCGCCGCGAAGTTCCCGATCACGAGCGACGCCACCCCGATCCCGGCGAAGGCCCACGTCCACAGGTGCGCCTCCTGCGGGAAGGCCGTCCGCGTGACGCGCACGACGAGCGTGAACGCGGCGACCTTCGTGGCCGCCGACATGAAGGCGGTCACGGTGGTCGGCGCGCCCTGGTAGACGTCCGGCGTCCACATGTGGAACGGCGCCGCCGAGACCTTGAACGAGAGCCCGGCGATGATCATCGCCAGGCCGAGGACGAGCAGCAGGTCGCCGGACAGCCCGTGCGCGCCCACGGCGTTTGCGATCTCGACGAAGCCGACGCTGTTCGTCGCGCCGTAGACGAGCGCCGACCCGAAGAGAAGCCCCGCCGATCCGAACGAGCCCACGACGAGGTACTTCAGCCCCGCCTCGAGCGCGCCCTCCTTCTCGTAGTCGATCGCGCACATGACGTACAGGGCGAGCGAGAACCACTCGAGCGAGAGGAACAGCGTGATGAGGTTCGCCGCCCCCACGAAGAAGCACATGCCGCCGGCTGCCGCGAGGAGCAGCGCGTAGAACTCCGACTCGTGCTCGCGGACCCGGTCCGCGCCGACGAGCACGGTGAGGAGCGTCGTCGCGGACAGGATCACCTGCGCGAGCGCGGTCCAGCGGTCGCGATAGAAGGCGTCGGCGATGACGCGATGGCCGTTGCCGCTGTCGACGTAGAGCCAGGCGGCGGTGACCGTCGCGCCGATCGAGCTCGCCGCGGCGACGGACACGGCGAAGTGCCGCCGCCACGCCGCCGGGACGAGGACGGCGCCGAGCAGTGCGACGAACGAGCCGCCGACGAGCACGAGGATCGGCGTGATCGCCCACCAGTCGATGTGCGGCGTATGGATCATCGGAACTGGAGGAACACGTCGTTGAGGGGGCGGTCGCCCGCGAAGGAATGGTGCGAGATCCCGGCCGGCCACGCCGACAGGAGCAGGAGCGCGGCGATGAGCGGGACGATGAGCGCGAGCTCGCCGGTCCGCAGGTCCATCGCCTCGTCGTGCACGGCGGGCCCGCGCGCGTCGTGCAGCACGCCGGAGATGGCGCGCAGCATGTACATCGCGGCGAGCACGATCGCGCCGGCGCCGATCGCCGCCCACCACCAGCCTTGGTGGTAGGAGCCGGCGAGGATGAGGAATTCGCCTGCAAACGTCGCAGATCCGGGAACTGCCAGCGAGATGATCCCGGCGGTCATCAGCAGAGTCGCCAGCGCAGGCCGGCCTTTCGCCATGCCGCCCAGCCGGAAGAACTCGCCCGTCGTCGTCCGCCGCTCCACCGCACCCGCGAGCAGGAACAGCGAGGCGGAGACGAGCCCGTGCGCGATCATCTGCAGCACCGCGCCGTCGTAGCCGAGATTCGTCGCCGAGAAGAGCCCGAGCGTGATGAGCCCCGACTGCGCCATCGACGAGTACCCGACGACGCCGCGCATGTCGGCTGCGCGGAAGGCGAGGATCGACCCGTACACGAGTGTGGCGGCGGCGAGCGCCAGGATGAGCGTGCGGTAGTAGCCCGCCGGCTCCGGGAACTTCGTCAGCGCGATCCGGAGCATCCCATACGTCCCGGCTTTCGCCACGACGCCGGAGAGCACAGCGCTCACCTCCGGCGGCGCCTCCCGGTACGCGTCGGGGAGCCAGCCGTGGAACGGGAAGAGCGGCGCCTTGATGGCGAAGGCGAACATGAACGCGAGGAACAGCCAGCGGCTCGAGTCGATCGGGCCGCCGACGAGGTCGAAGGTGTGGCCCTTCAGCCCGTAGACGATGATCGCCGAGAGCATGATCAGCGACCCTGTCATCGTGTAGATGAGGAGCTTCACCGTCGCGCCCAGGCGGGCAGCGCCGCCCCACACGCCGACGAGGATGTACAGCGGGACGAGCATCCCCTCGAAGAAGGCGTAGAAGAGCAGGAGGTCCTGCGAGAGGAAGACCCCGACCGTCGCGCCGGTGAGCATCAGCATCAGCCCGAAGTAGGCGCGCGGCCGGTCTCGGCCGACCCAGAAGCCGTACCCGATGCACGCGGCCATGAGCACCACCGTCAGCCCGACGAGCCAGAGCGAGAACGCGTACTCGCCGACGTGGTACGAGACGTGCAGGTCGCCGATCCACGGCCAGCGCTCCCCGAACTGCAGCCCCGTCTTGGAGAAGTCGAAGCGCGCCGCCTGCTCGATCCACACGCCGACCTCGACGAGCGAGACGAGCACGGCGAGGCTGCCGATCGCGTAGCGCGACAGCGGCAGCGCCCAGATGACGAGCGCGGCGCCGATCGGAAGCCAGATGAGGACCGAGGTGAGGACCGACGTCGTCACCGGACCACCAGGAAGACGATCCCGACGATGGCGAGGCCCGTGCCGAGGAAGAGGACGTACGTGCGCAACAGGCCGGTCTGGAGCCGGCTCGCGCCCTGGCCGACGTCGAGCGCGCCGTCGCCGAGGTCGGTGCCGGTGGCGAGCACGACCGGCTGCTCGAAGTCGCTGAGGGTGCGCGTGGCGAGGAACGACGCCGGCTTGTAGAAGAGCGCGTCGTACGCCTCGTCGAAGTAGAACTTGTGCTCGAGCACGCGCTGGAGCGCCGGCACGCGCGGGATCGCCAGCTCCTCGCGCCCGTACAGCGCCCACGCGAGCCCGATGCCGGCGAGGCCGAGCGCGACCGCGAGGATGGACGCCACCGCTTCCTGGGTGTTCGTCGGCTCGGCGACCGGAAGCGACGCCGCCACCGGGTCGAGCCAGTTGGTGAGCGGATGCCAGATGGGCGAGAACTGGATCCAGCCGCCGCCGATCGCGAGCGCGGTCAGCACGCCGACCGGGACGAGCATCGTCCACGGCCCTTCCCTGCCGTCGTGCGCGTGGTAGTGCTCGCGCGCGAACGCGCTCGGCTCCCCCGGGAAGACGATGAAGTACAGGCGGAACGTGTACAGGCCGGTGAGGAACGCGCCCGCGAGCGCCGCGCACGCGAGCACGACGCCGTACCAGTGGTCGTGCAGCGCCGCGGCGATGATCGAGTCCTTCGAGAAGAAGCCGGAGAACGGCGGGACGCCGACGAGCGCGAGCGCGCCGGCGAGGAACGCCCAGCGCGTCCACGGCATGAGCGCGCCGATGCCGCGGAGCTTGCGGATGTCCTGCTCGTTCGCGACCGCGTGGATGACGAGGCCGGCGGTCATGAAGAGCAGCGCCTTGAAGAAGGCGTGCGTCATCAGGTGTAACATCCCGTTCGCGTACGCGCCCACTCCGACGCCGAGGAACATGTAGCCGATCTGCGACATCGTCGAGTAGGCGATCACCTTCTTGATGTCCGTCTGGACGAGCGCGATCAGCCCGGCGACGAGGAGCGTGAGCGCGCCCAACCCCGCGGCGACGAGCTCGACCGTGCGCGCCTGCTCGAAGATCGGGTGCGTGCGTGCGATCAGGTACACGCCGGCGGTCACCATCGTGGCGGCGTGGATGAGGGCGCTGACCGGCGTCGGCCCCTCCATCGCGTCCGGGAGCCACGTGTGCAGCGGGATCTGCGCCGACTTCGCCACCGCGCCGCCGAGGAGCCCGAGCGCGACGAGGTTCGCCGTCGTCGGCGACAGCTGGGTGACGGTGTCGAACGACGTGGAGAAGTCGAGCGACCCGGAGTGCGCGATGAGCACGAAGAAGGCGAGCGCCATCGTCGCGTCGCCGAACGCGTTCATGATGAACGCCTTCTTCGCCGCGGCGACCGCGGAGGGCCGGTCGTGCCAGAAGCCGATCAGGAGGTACGAGGAGAGGCCGACGAGCCCCCAGCCGGCGAGCAGGATGAGCAGGTTGCCGCCCTGGACGAGCAGCAGCATCGAGAAGACGAAGAGCGAGATGTACGCGAAGTACCGGCGCTCCTCGTCGTCGCCGTCCATGTACCCGATCGAGTACAGGACGATGAGCCCGCCGACGCCCGCGACGATGAGCATCATCATCGTGCTGAGCGGATCGACGAGGACGCTCAGCTGCGCCTTGAAGAACCCGCTCTGCAGCCACGTCCACGCGATGTAGGTGACGCCCGCGTGGTTGCTCGACGAGCGCAGCGAGAAGAACGCCCAGATCGCGCCGGCGAAGGAGACGAAGACGCTCGTCGTCGCGATCCAGCCGGCGGTGCGGCGCGTGATGCGC
>JAFALP010000077.1 GCA_019234175.1 Actinomycetota bacterium
CGGTCGCGATCGCGGGGCAGGTGATCGTCGGAAGCATGCTCGGCGCCGGCGACGCGGACGGGGCGCACGCGGCGGCCGTGCGCATGATCGGATGGTCGGTCATCGTCGGCGCCGTGTTCGCGGCGGTGCTTCTCCCGCTCTCGCACGTCGTCCCGCGCGCGTTCACAGGCGATCCGTCCGTGCTCGCACAGGCGGCGAAGCTGTGGCCGTTCTTCGCGTTGATGCAGCCGCTCGGCGGCGCGGTGTTCGCGCTCGACGGAATCCTCATCGGCGCGAGCGACACGGCGTACCTCATGTGGTCGATGCTCGCCGCGAGCGCAGTGTTCGTCGTGATCGCCGCGCTGTCACTCGCACTCGGGTGGGGGATCGTCGGCGTGTGGGTGGGGCTGGACGTGCTCATCGCCGCGCGGCTGGCGCTGCTCGGCGTGCGCTTCGTCGGCCGTCGCTGGGCCGTCGTCGGCTACGCGTGAACCGTCGCTGTGCGCCCGCGCGCGACGATGGTGACGACGTTGCCGGCGACGCGCACGGAACGAAGCACGAGATGCCCGGCCAGCGCAGGGACGGCCTCGTGCGTGAACGTGCGGCCGCCGTCGTGCGTGATCCACAGCGAGATCGTTCCACGGCCGCACGCAGGGCACTCCCCGATGAAGTACCCGTCGTTCGGACCGGTGATCGTCCACGGGCCCGAGACCGAGTCGAGCTCGTGCGGCGCCTTCACGCCGAAGTAGCTCTCCGCGGCGACGAGCCGGAACGTCCGTCCGCCGTCGGAGGAGCGAACGAGGACGTAGGCCTCCTGACTCGAGGCGGCGCCGCCATGGAACATGACCCAGACGCTCTTACCGTTGCACATGATCTCGTGCGTGATCGCCTGCTGGCCGGGATCCGTGTAGACGGTGCGGCCGGACGCGTTCTCGATCCGCTTGCCGACGACGTGGACGGGGCAGGGTGGTGTGGCCAGCATCACGACGGGATCATCGCACCGAGGTCCCACTCGCGGGGCTTCGCGGTGAGGCGCACGAGCACGCCCGGCTTCGTGCGCTCGGCAGCGAACCGCGCGCCCGCCTCGGCTCCGAGGTAGCGGCCGGCAATGTCGGCGCGGGCGGCCGCGACGTCGCGGTCGACGAGCTCCGCCTCGCCCCGCACCTCGAGCCCGTGGAAAGGCGGAGCCGCCTCGAACACGAGGAAAACGCAGCGCGGGTCGCGCCGCAGGTTCCGGAGCTTGGGGTCGCCCTCGGCGATCACCACCTCGAAGGCGCCGTCGTTCCGGCGGAACCAGACCGGCGTCATGCGAGCGCTCCCGTCCGGGTCGTACGTTGCTAGGACGGCGGGCAGGGTGCGTCGAGCCAGCTCACCCGACTATTCTCGCGGGATGGAAGGGTTGGCCGAGCTTCACACGCATCTGGGCGGCTCGGTCTCGTCCGACATCCTCTGGACGCTCGCGCACGAGCAGGGGATCGCGCTGCCTGTGAAGGACTACTGGGACTTCGACCGGCTCGTCACCGTCAGCGACCCGCGCGGCGTGCCGGATCTCGACTCGCTCGACCAGATCTACCACTGGACGGAGCTCATCCAGTCGAGCCCGATCGCGGTGGAGACGTCGGTGCACGCGGCGATCGGCGGCGCGTACCGCTCGCAGGGGATCACGACGCTCGAGCAGCGCTTCAACCCGATGAAGCGAAACCGCGGCGGCGAGCGCGACCTCGACCACATCATCCTCGCGGCGATCCGCGGGCTCGATCGCGCGAGCCTCGAGTACCCGCAGGTGCGCGCCGGGCTCATCCTGATGATGGACCGGACGTTCACGCAGCGGCAGAACGAGATCATCGTCGAGAAGGCGGTCGGCTGCGCCGCGCGCGGCATCGGCGGCATCGACATCGCCGGGCCACGGCCCGGGCATGCGCGGTACGACTACCGCAGCGTGCAGCCGATGGTGGAGGACGCGCGCGCAGCGGGGCTGGGCGTGACGATCCACGTCGGCGAGGAGGGCGGCGACATCGGCCGCGCGGAGATCGGCGAAGTGCTCGAGGTGCTGCGGCCCGATCGTCTCGGGCACGGCATCCTCGCCGCCGGCGACGCCGAGCTCATGCGCGAGCTGCGCGAGGCGGAAGTGGTGCTGGAGATCTGCCCGACGTCGAACCTCTTGACGAAGGCGCTCCCGGACGAGGAGGCGGTGCGCTGGGTCTTCCGCATGTTCGTCGAAAACGGAGTGCGATTCACGATTGCGACAGACGGCCCGGAGATGATGCGCACGCATCTCCGCGACGAGCTCGAACTGCTGCTGCGGCTCGGCGCGCTGTCGCGCGAGGAGCTCGACGAGGCGAACGCGCGCGGCCACGAGGCGAGCTTCGTGCGCGGCCAGTTCCGCGCCGCGCGGGTCTAGCCCGCCGAATACTCCCATCGACCGATACCGGCGCGACGGCGCCCCGCGTAGCGTCGCCCCCATGAGCACGACCTCGAACGGCACGCCTCCGGCTCTCACGCAGAGGCAGCTGCAGGTCGTCGGGTTGATCGCGGCCGGATGCTCGAACGAAGAAGTCGGGCGCCGGCTCGGCATATCAGCGCGTACGGCGAAGGCGCACTGCGATGCACTGCGCTTGAAGCTCGGCGTGCCCAGGCGGCGGCAGATTCCCGCCGCCTATCGGACGCTCACGGGCCAGGATCCCCTCGCCCGCGAGCTCGCGCCGGCTGCGGCCGGCGTCGGGGGCTAACGGCGACCGCGCCCGGCCCTTTGCGGCCGGGCGCGGGCCCCCTGGCGAGTGGCGCGAACCTCATCCAGAATGAGCGGCAAGGAGGAGACTCCCGAACAACCCACCCTGCGGCAGCGAGGCAGGCGCAATGCACGAGGGCACGGTTCTGGCCAAACCGCGTTCGCTGGTCATCATCAAGCGACCGCGGCTGACGAAGCTCCTCGACGAGTCGAGGGCGCGGCTTCTCCTGCTCGTCGCCCCGGCGGGGTACGGGAAGACGACGCTCGCGCGCGAGTGGACGGAGGAGCAGGAGCGGGTCGGCTGGTACTCGGGCGGCCCGGGAATGATGGACGTCGCGGGCCTTTCGGTGGGGATCGCCGAGGTGCTCGGGCGCATGGGCGAGCCGGCGCGCAGCGACATGGTGGAGCGCGTACGGATCCTGGCGGCACGTGGGCATACGCCCCGAGGGCTGGCGAAGGCGGTGAGCGTGTGCGCGCCGGGGGCGGATTGGCTCCTGGTGGTCGACGACTACCACCATGCGATCGGGTCGGAGGAGTCGGAGGCGTTCTTCGAGGAGCTCGTCGGGCTCACGGATTTCCGACTGGTCATCACGAGCAGGGAGCGGCCCGGGTGGCTCGCCGCGCGAAAGGTCGTGTACGGCGAGACTTTGGTATTGGACACTGCTGCACTCGCATTCACCGAGGACGAGGCTCGCGAAGTCCTCGGAACCGAAGACCGGAGCGTGCTGGACGGCGCCAAAGGTTGGCCGGCGGTCATCGGACTCGCAGCGATGCGAGGCATGG
>JAFALP010000153.1 GCA_019234175.1 Actinomycetota bacterium
GCCGGTCGACGTGCTTCGTCATCGCCGGCGGGGAGACTCGCTGGCGCGCGGCCAGCTCCCGGATGCCGATGCCCGGCGCGTACTTGACGTCGGTGAGGAGCGAGACCTGCTCCGGGGAGACGCCGAGCGCGCGCGCCTCGCGGCGGAGCTCGCGTCCCACCTGGAGCAGCGCGGGCCGCAGGGCGTCCGCGAGCGCGACGGTATCTGTCGTGGTCTGGGGCATATCGTTAACTCAGTTAACGATAGCTGAAATCCTGCTGTCTCAGCACCTCCGAGCCGATGATCGCCCTGGACGGCACGGGATTGGCCGCCAGCTTGTTCTGCCACAGGTCCGCTTCCGACTGGAAGCTCGCGAGCACGCCGAAACCCGTGCCCGACGTGCCGACGACCGTGTTGCGCTTGATCGAGCACATGGAGCGGTCGTTGCACCAGATGCCGATCCCGTCGGCGTTCTGCACCTCGTTGTCCATCACCATGCCCATCGACATCTCCGTGACCGAGATGCCGCGTCTGGCGGTGCGGCTCACGCGGTTGTCCATGATGTCCGACATCGAGGAGTGCGTGGTGATGCCCTCCATGCCGCCGACGATCGTGCAGCCCTCGACCATGCTCATCCCCATGTCCATGTTGTAGGAGATGTCGATGCCCTGGCCGAGCTGGTTGCCGAGCATGTCGACGGTGCAGTTCTTGATGACGACGCCGGCGAGACGGACGTGGATGCCGTCGAGCTTCGCGCCGGAGACGGAGACGCCGTCGAGCACGGTGCCGTGCACCCCGTCCACGGTGATCCCGTTCTCGCCGCCGACGACGGAGACGTTCTTCACGGTCACGCCGCTGGCGCGGATGACGATGCCGCCGCGAACGACTGCCCCCGGCTCGCCGACGAGCACCTCGCGGCGCGTGATCACGAGCGGCCCCTGGTGGACGCCGGCGGAGAGATGGACGACCGGCGGGCGCAGCGCGTACGCGGTCCCGCCCGCGGCCGCGAGGACGACGCCGACCGTGACGGCGGCGGCCGCGCCGGCGCGGCCGAGCTCGCCGCCGTCCTCGGCGTAGGAGAGGCGCAGGAGCGGGAACCCGGCGTGGCCGAGCAGCTGCGCGAGGAGCCAGCCGGCGGCGAAGAGGCCGAGCGCCTGCCAGAGCGGGGCCATGACGCCGGCGGCGCGCATGAGCCCGAGCACGGCGCCGAGCTCGACGAGGCCGAGCGGAACTGCAGCCCATCCGGGCTGGTAGCGGAGCACGCGGTCGTACACCTGCGTGTCGAGCGCGAGGCCGACGCCGACCATGAGGCCCGCCGTTTCCACCGGCCACCACTTGTGCGCCACGAGCGCGAGCACGCACGCGGCGGCGACGAGCGGAACGAGCCCTGCGAGGCGCGACTCGATGCGCCCTCTCAGCGTGTACGACATGCCTTGATCCTGTCGAGGAGGCCGTGCGCGACGTAGCGCGCGCCGGTGAGCGTGTCCGCCGCCGGGAACGCCCACTGTGCGGCGACGCCGGCGAGCGAGAGCGTCCGCGTTTCGTCCGTGAGGGCGGGGACGGTGGAGTCGGGCGCGAGCACGATCCAGCCCTCGGCGGTCTCGAGCCCGTGCTCGTCGACGAGCCGGGCGAGCAGCGGGTCGTGCTCGAAGCCGCGGCGGAATCCCGTCGCGCAGATCACCTGCTCGGTCCCGTTCACCTGCTCGGCGATGCGGAAGCGGTCCTCCCTCGCCGCGGTCGCGAGCGGCTCGTCGAACGCGCGGCCGGGCGGGTACGACGGCGCCAGCAGCGTCCGCAGGCGCGCGGCTCGCTCTGCGTGCCCGAGCCGGTGGAAGCCGGCGAGCCCGCGACGGGAGAAGTACTCGCGCGGCACGTTCAACGGCTGGCGCACCGCCTCTCGCCGGCGCACCGAGACGACCTCGGAACCGGCCGCGAGCGCGTTCAGCCACTCCGTCGCGGCGGCGAGGCCGGCGCCGACGACGGTGACCGACGACGCGTAGTCGTGCGGCTCGTACGAGTGGACCACGCGCGAGTCGCCGCGCAGCTCCTCCGGCACGTGCAGGCCGGGATGCCCGGTGGCGACGAGCACGTGCGGGAACACCCCGGCGGCGTCGAGCTCGAAGCCGCCCTCGACCGCGCGGACGCGCTCGATCCTGCTGCGGACGAGGCTGCGCTCCCAGCCGCTGCGCGATCGAAGCCGCTCCACGTGCGCGAGGAACTCGCCGACGGTGGGGTGGAAGCGGTCGAACGCGGTCCCGACGAGCGGCGCGGGCGAGCGGCGCGCGACCGACGCGCGGAACGCGAGGCCGGGGAACGTCGCCGGCAGGCAGTGGCCGTCGCTCTCCGAGCGCATCGCCCGCTGCCGGATCGCGGCCGCATGCCTGCGGAACGCCGCCGCCGGATCGTCGTCCGTCCCGAAAACCGCGATCTCCTCCGGCTCGAGGACGCGGCGCAGCGCCTGGTACGCCGTGAACCCGGCCAGGCCGGAGCCCACAACCGCGACGCGCATTACTTCACCGAACCGGCGAGCAGTCCCTGGACGAAGTAGCGCTGGAACGCGAGGAACACCACCAGCGGAACCACCAGCGAGATGAACGACGCGGGCGCGATGATGTCGATGCTCGTCCCGAACTCGCGCAGCTGGCCGGCGATCCACACCGTGATCGGCGTCGTGTTCTGGCCGAACGTGAGCGCGACGAGCAGGTCGTTCCACGTCCAGAGGAACTGGAAGATCGCGAGCGACGCGATCGCCGGCAGGCCGAGCGGGAGGATCAGCTTCCAGAAGATCTTCAGCTCGCTGGCGCCGTCGATGCGCGCCGACTCGAGGATGTCCTTCGGGATCCCGATGAAGAAGTTCCGCAGCAGGAAGATCGCGAACGGCAGGCCGAAGGCGGTGTGGAACAGCACGAGGCTCGCGACCGTGTCGAACAGCCCGACGTCGTTGTAGATGCGGAACATCGGGATCAGCGCCATCTGCAGCGG
>JAFALP010000300.1 GCA_019234175.1 Actinomycetota bacterium
GTGTTCGAGTCGAGGTGCTCGCCCAGGTTCGCGAACTCCGGCGCGGGGACGTAGTCGAAGATGTAGCCCTTCGGCTCGTACACCTGCGAGGTCATCCGGTACACGCCGCCGTACACGTCGGCGATGAGGACGACCCGCTCCCCCGGATCGACGAGGTGCATGATCGTCGTCGTCGCGCCGAGGCCGGACGAGAACGCGACGCCGTGCTCCGCCGACTCCAGCGACGCGAGGCACTGCTGCAGCGCCGAGCGCGTCGGGTTGTTCACGCGCGAGTAGTCGAAGCCCTTGTGCTCGCCGACGGCGTCCTGGACGTACGTCGAGGTCTGGTAGATCGGCGTGATGATCGCCCCGGTGGCGGGGTCCGGCTCCTGCCCGTCGTGGATCGCCCGCGTCTCGAAGTCCATCACGTCGATGCTAACCAGCGGGACAGCTCGCGTAGCGGCCGGGTGAGCGAGACCGGCTCGACGCCGTCCTCCCACCAGGTGCCGTTCACGGCCAGCTCGCGCGTCCTGCGGTTCCAGACCGGCTCGATCCGGCCGACGAGCCGGTCGCCGCGGAGGATGGGCAGGACGTAGTAGCCGTGCACGCGCTTCGCCTTGGGGACGTACATCTCCAGGCGGTAGTAGAAGTCCCACAGCGCCTCGGTGCGCGCGCGGTCGTGGACGAGGCGGTCGAACGGCGACAGGAACGTCACCCGGTTTCGCACGGGGCCGTCGACCGCGTCCGGGTGCGCGAGCAGGCGGCCGCGCTCGAGCTTCACGCCGAGGGAGCGCCAGCGCTTGTCCGCGATCTGCGCCTCCGCGTCCTTCCAGGAGATCGTCTCCGTCGGCGGGTACCAGCGCTCGGCGAGGTCCCAGACGCGCTGGCCCTGCCTGCGGCCGACGACCGCCACCTGCCCCTGGCCGGCGAGCACCTCGAGCATGAGGCCCATCTGCCGCGCGCCCCACCACTCGTGCCGGTCCGCGTCCTTCCGGCTCGTGTGCGTCGCGATCTCGCGGGAGAGCAGCGGACCGCGTTGCTCGAGCTCGCGCAGCACGTACCGCTTGAAGCTCGCGTTCTCCTTCAGGAAGGCCTTGCCGTTCGTCGTCGGAAGGAGGCGCATGTGCGCCTGCAGCAGCGGCAGGTCCTCGATCGGATAGATGAACGCGCGCCACTCGACGAGCTTGCGCTCCTCCCACAGGAGCCGGTCGAGCTCGGCGCGGTCGTAGAAGCCGAGACGGCTCCACGGCACGAGGTACTGCGGCGGCGCCACCGACGAGATCGGGTCGATCTGCAGGAACCCGAGCCGGCGCACGGTCTCGAGCAGGCCGGCCGCCGACCCGTCGAGGAGCTGCGACCGCACCGCGATGCGGCGCGCTTCTGCGACGCTGACCTCGATGGGCTTCACGGAGTTCGTTCTACATCAGCTCCCGCGGGCGCCGGCGCGCGTGCTCGAGGTCGGCTGCGGCGACGAGGGAGGCGTCGTGGCCGCGCTCGTGGCGGCGGGATACGACGCCACCGGCGTGGATCCGCGCGCTCCCGCGGGAGACCGGTTCCGGCAGGTCGACTTCCGCGAGGTCGACGGCGAGTACGACGCGGTGGTGGCGGGCCGCGTCATCCATCATCTCGTCCCGCTCGACGACGCGGTGGAGAAGCTCGCCTCGCTCGCCCCGGTGCTGATCGTGAACGAGTTCGCGTGGGACCTCATCGACGCGACGCTGCAGGAGTGGTACGACGCCGAGCGCGCGTCGCGCCCCGGCGCGACCGGGCCGCCGACCGTGGAGCAGTGGCGCCGGCGCCATCCCGGTCTGCACCCGCACGACATCCTGCTGACGGCGCTGCGTGCGCACTACGACGAGCGCACGCTGGAGTGGCTGCCGTACTTCCAGCACTGGCTCGGCGACGTGGAGTCGCCGGACCGGATCGGCTATCAGTGGGCTGGCACGAGGACGTCGACGACGCGCTCTTCGGCGCCGTCGCGGTAGCTCGCTCCGAGCTTCTCCTCGAGGATCGTCGCCAGCTCGCCGCTCTCGCCCAGCTCCTGGACGATGTCGGCGCCGCCGACGAGCTCGCCGCCGACGAAGACCTGCGGGATCGTCGGCCAGCCGGAGAGCGCGGACAGCTCCTGGCGGATCGCCGGGTCGGGGAGGATGTCGACCGCCGTCACCGGCGCGCCCGCCTCGCGGAGCGCGCGCAGCGCGCGGTCGGAGTTGCCGCACATGACGAACTGCGGCGTCCCCTTCATGAAGAGCGCGACCGGCTCCTGGTCGATGACGTCCTTGATGCGCTCCGACAGCTCGCTCATCCTGCGACCTCCCTCGTCTTGATCCGTAGCTCGTGAATGGTGCCGTCGCGCAGCGGCTCGGCGAGCGCCTCGTTCACGAGGCGGTGCTGTTCGAGCAGCGACAGGCCCGCGAAGCGCGGGCTCGCGACGATCACCTGGAAGTGGTCGCCGCCACCGGTGCGGTCCTCGACGGTCAGCTCGTTCGCCTCGGGAAAGGCGGAGCGCAGCAGGGACTCGAGGAGATCGGTGGGCACGGCGTCATGGTACGCGGGAGTCCGTACCCTGTGGCGCGATGGAGCTCGGTCTCTTCCCGCTCGGCATCGTCCTCCTGCCGACGGAGCGCGTGCCCTTGCACATCTTCGAGCCGCGCTATCGCGAGCTGATCGGCGAGTGCATCGACGGCGACGAGGAGTTCGGCCTCGTGTACGCGGACGAGAACGGCGTCCGCGAGCTCGGCACACGCGCGCGCGTCGACGAAGTGCTGGAGCAGTTCGACGACGGCCGGATGAACATCGTCGTCGAGGGCGGCGAGCGCTTCCGGGTGGAGAAGCTCACGCGCGGCCGTGCGTTCATGACGGCGGAGGTGGCGCCGGTGGACGACGAGGACGCCCTCGAGCCGTCCGACGACGCGACCGCGCGGGCTGCGGCGGCGTTCCGGGCGCTCGCGGCAGCGGCGGAGGCCGAGACCGGCGACGTGGACGAGGAGTCGGAGCAGCTGTCCTTCCGGCTGGCGGCGCAGGTGGAGCTGGCGGCGGACGCGAAGCAGGAGCTGCTCGAGCTCCTGTCCGAGGAACGGCGCCTGGAGATGGTGGCGGAGCTATTGGAAGGCGTACGACAGGTGCTCATCGCCACGCGAGAGCTCGGCGAGCGCGCAAAGAAGAACGGGTCCCGCCTGCACTAGCGTCGGCGCGCGAGGAACTCGAGCAGGTCGGAGCGCGTCAGCACGCCGACCGGCTTGCCCTCGTTGGCGACGACGACGGCGTTCATGCCGCCGGTCAGCGTCGCGAAGACCTCTTCCAGCGTCGCCGTCGCCTCGACGGCCGCCAGCGGCGGCTGCATGGCGGAGGCGACGTCCTCGTGCAGGACGTCGGGGTTCACGAACACGCGCTCGAGGAGCGCGCGATCCTGGAGCGAGCCGATCACGTCGGCGAGCGACTCGCACTCGCCGTCGCGCACGACCGGCAGCTGCGAGATCCCGTACCGCTGCATCGTGTCGATGCCCTCGCCCACCTTCTGGTGCGCGGAGATGGTGACGAGCAGCGGCAGCTCCCCGCCGTGCTTCGCGAGGAGCACCTCCTCCACCTTCGGCAGCGGCGCCTGCCGCTCGAGGAACCCGTGCTCGAGCATCCAGTTGTCGTCGTAGAACTTGGACAGATAGTTCCGCCCCGAGTCCGGGACGAGCATGAGGACGCGCTTCCCCGGCCCGAGGCGGCGCGCGACGATGTCGGCCGCATACAACGTCGTCCCGGCCGACCCGCCGGCGAGGATGCCCTCCTCCCGGGCGAGCCGCCGCGCCCACACGAACGACTCGCGGTCGCCGACGCGAATCCACTCGTCCACGACCTTCGGGTCCATCGTCTCCGGCCAGGTGTCCTTGCCGATCCCTTCGACGAGGTACGGATGCACGTCGCGCTCGTCCTTCGCCGTGTACACCGATCCCTCCGGGTCGGCGCCGACGACGAGCACCTCCGGCTTGCGCTCCTTGAAGTAGCGGCCCACCCCGCTGATCGTCCCGCCGGTGCCAACGGAGACGACGAGCGCGTCGATGTCGCCGCCCGTCTGCTCCCAGATCTCCGGCCCCGTGTGGAGGTAGTGCGCCTCCGGGTTGTTCATGTTCGAGTACTGATCCGGCTTGTAGCCGCCGGGGATCTCCTCCGCGAGGCGGTCGGACACGGAGTAGTAGCTCTCGGGCGAGTCGTGGTCGACCGCGGTCGGCGTGATCACGACCTCGGCGCCGTACGCGCGCAGGAGCGCGATCTTCTCCTGGCTCATCTTGTCGGGCATGACGAAGATGCAGCGATAGCCCTTCACCGCCGCGCCGATCGCGAGCCCGACGCCGGTGTTCCCGGAGGTCGGCTCGACGATCGTCCCGCCGGGGCGCAGCTTCCCCTCGCGCTCCGCCGCCTCGATCATCGGCAGCCCGATGCGGTCCTTCACGGAGCCGCCCGGGTTCAGGTACTCGAGCTTGGCGAGGATCTCCGCGCCGCCGCGCGGGCTGAGCTTGTCCAGCCGGACGATGGGCGTCCCGCCGACGAGCTCGAGAATGGTTGGATACCGGTCGGACACCGGCGAAAGGGTATTGGATGAACATCACCGTCATCGGCAGGGGTCACGTCGGCGGTGGGCTCGCACAGCTCTGGCGCACCGCGGGCCACGACGTGCAGGAGCTCGGCCGCGACGGCGGCGACGCCTCGGACGCGGACGCGATCGTCGTCGCCGTGCCGTGGGCGCAGATCGGCGACGCGCTCGGCAAGGTGCAGGGAATCGAGGGCAAGGTCGCGATCGACGCGACCAACGCCTACGGCGGCCGGCCCGAGGAGTTCGAGTCGCTCGCGCACTGGGTGAAGTCGATCGTCGGTGGACCGGTGGCGAAGTCGTTCAATCTCAACTTCGCCACGCTGTACGACCGCATCGCGGCGGAGCCGGAGCCGCCGGGGAATCTCTTCGCGGCCGAGGACGATGCGCGGGAGACGGCGGAGCAGCTCATCCGCGACGCCGGCTACGACCCTGTCTACGTCGGCGGCCTCGACCAGGCGCGCGTGCTCGAGGATTCGCTCGGGCTCGTCTTCGCCGTCGCCCAGGCGGGCCTCGGGCAGTACTTCTACCGATTCGCGCCGCCGAAGACGCGCTAGCCCGCCGGCTGCGGCGCTCCCGCTTCGGCGACCTGCGTGTCGCGGACGAGCGTCAGCGCGGCGACGACGCCCGCGGCGGAGATGCCGGCCACGACCCAGAACGCGAGCGCGTAGCCGTGCGTCAGCGCGGACGCGACCGAGCTCCCCGTGTGTATGAGGTGGTTCGCGCGCGACACGGCGATGCTCGAGGCGATCGCCACCCCGATCGCACCACCCACCTGTTGCGACGTGTTCAGGAGCCCGGACGCGAGCCCTGCGTCCTGCGGCCCCACGCCGGCGAGCGCAGCGACCGACACGGGGATGAACGCGAGCGCGAGCCCGAATCCGAACAGGATGTAGCCGCCGAGGAGGTTGTGCACGTAGGTCCCGTGCACGGGGATCTGCGTGTACCAGATGAGCCCGCCCGTATCGAGTGCGAGGCCGGCGGCCATGACGTTGCGCGCCCCGTACTTCGTCGTCAGCCACTGCGCGAGCGCGGCGACGACGACGGTC
>JAFALP010000362.1 GCA_019234175.1 Actinomycetota bacterium
CCTGATCTGGGTCGGGCCTGCGATCTTCTCCGGCAGGCTCGAGCAGTTCATGGCCGGGATCTGGGAGTCCCGCAATCGGAACGTCTTCGGCGACACCGCGTTCTCGACGTACGGAGGGTTCTGGCTGGCGTTCGGCCTGTTCGTCATCCTCGCGGTCTCGACGAAATTCCTCGCCAGTTACTCGGGGAACGACCTGTCGAACGCGGCCGCGTGGTTCCTCTTCGCGTTCGCGATCTTCAACACGTACATGCTGATCGGGAGCCTCCGCGTCAGCATGGCGGTGTTCCTCGTTTTCCTCACGCTCGAGATCACGGAGATCCTGCTCGTCATCGGGAACTTCAACTCCGCCCACACGAACGGCCACCACTTGTGGTGGGTGCACGCGGGCGGTTGGGCCGGCATCGTCACCGCCGCGGTGGCGTGGTACGCGTCGGCGGCGGGCGTCATCAACGGCCAGGCGGGACGGCGGGTGTGGCCCGTCGGCGCCGCACTGATGCGCTGACCTAGGATCCCGAGCAGAGGCCTACGAGAAGGAGGCGACAGCCTTGGCGACCGAGACGAGTCACGCGATCGACACGATGCTCCTCGAGGAGCGGCGGTATCCACCGCCGGAGGACTTCGCTCGCCAGGCGAACGCGAAGCAGGACATCTACGAGCAGAGCTTCGACAGCTTCTGGGAGCAGGCGGCCCGCGACCGCGTCACGTGGTTCGAGCCGTTCTCGAAGCTGTACGAGTGGGAGCCGCCATATGCGAAGTTCTTCCTCGGCGGCAAGCTCAACGTCTGCTTCAACTGCGTCGACCGGCACGTCGAGGCGGGCAAGGGGACGAAGGTCGCCTTCTACTGGGAGGGTGAGCCCGAGGGGGATCGGCGTGAGATCACCTACGCCGATCTCCAGCGGGACGTCACCCGGTTTGCGAACGCGCTCAAGACGATCGGCGTGAAGAAGGGGACGCCGGTCGCGATCTATATGGGGATGGTCCCCGAGCTGGCGGTGGCGATGCTCGCCTGCACGCGGCTCGGGGCTCCCCACACCGTCGTGTTCGGCGGGTTCTCCGCCGACTCGCTGTCGGGCCGCATGAACGACATGAAGTGCGAGGTGCTCATCACGCAGGACGAAGCATGGCGGCGCGGGACGACCGTGGCGCTGAAGAAGACGGCGGACGAGGCGATGGCCGCCGCGCCCGGCGTGAAGCACTCCGTCGTCCTCCGCCGCACCGGCAACGACGTGCCCATGCAGGACGGCCGCGACCACTGGCTGCACGACCTCGAGTCGGACGTCTCCGACGACCCGGCGTCGTGCCCGTGCGAGCCGATGGACAGCGAGGACCTGCTCTTCCTCATGTACACGAGCGGGACGACCGCGAAGCCGAAGGGGATCATCCACACGACGGGCGGATACCTCGTCGGCACGTCCACGACGCACTTCAACATCTTCGACCTGAAGGCCGACGAGGACGTGTATTGGTGCGCGGCCGACATCGGCTGGATCACCGGGCACAGCTACATCGTGTATGGCCCGTTGTGCAACCAGGCGACATCGGTGATGTACGAAGGGACGCCCGACTTCCCCGACAAGGACCGGTGGTGGTCGATCGTCGAGCGGTACAAGGTGACGATCCTCTACACCGCGCCGACGGCGATCCGGTCGCACATGAAGTGGGGGCCCGAGTTCGCGCAGAAGCACGATCTGTCCACGCTGCGTCTCCTCGGCTCCGTCGGCGAGCCGATCAACCCGGAGGCGTGGGTCTGGTACCGCGAGCACATCGGCGGCGACCGCACGCCGATCGTGGACACGTGGTGGCAGACGGAGACCGGCATGATCATGATCACGCCGCTTCCCGGCATCACGACGCTGAAGCCGGGCTCGGCGACGCGCCCGTTCCCCGGCGTCGACGCGGCCATCTATAACGAGCGGGGCGAGGAGGTCGGCCCGGGCGGCGGTGGGTACCTGGTGCTGCGGCGGCCGTGGCCCGCGATGCTCCGCGGTCTCTTCAAGGAGCACGACCGCTACGTCGACACGTACTGGTCGAAGTACGGCGACGTGTACTTCGCAG
>JAFALP010000007.1 GCA_019234175.1 Actinomycetota bacterium
CCTCGGACTAGAGCTTCCCCACGATCGTGTTGAAGGCGTTCAGGATGTCCTGGCCGAGCGTGGCGAGCACGCCGATCACCACGGCTGCGATGAGCGCGAGGATGATCCCGTACTCGGCCATCGCCTGCCCTTCCTGGCGCCGGGCGATGCGATCGATGAGAGAAAGAGCGAACATGTGCGGACTCCTCGGACGTAGGTGCGAATGCGGTCGAAGCGGGGTGTTACGGCAAGAGGTTCTTGACGGTGGCGAATGCGTTCTCGACAGAGATGCCGAGTGCGGTGCATGCACCGATGAGCGCCGCCGTCACGAGGGAGAACAGAAGGGCGTACTCGGGAACCGACTGTCCTGTCTCTGCGGCGACGAACGCTCGGAACGTCTTGCGATTCTCACCCCCCTTCGCTCTCTGCGGCTGATGTAGGAGGTGAGAGATGACGCGCGCAGCTTTTCTTTCCGCGCGCTCGCAGAATCCCTCGGATTGCGTAGGCCGAGTGGTCATCGCTAGCCCGGCATGAGGACGGTGTTGCACGCCTCACCCGAGTCGCCGCCGGTCTTGTTCTGGTCGCCGTCGTGCACCATGAACTCCATGCGGTAGAGGTGACCCGGCTTCAAGCCGAGGCTGTTCACGTTCCACCGCGCCTCAGCGCCGTAGCCCTCGTTCGCGAGCCCGGACGGCGGCGTGTCGCTCCCCGGGCCGAGGCTCCAGTTGTTCTTCGTCGGGTCGGCGTCGGGTGTGATGGTGCGCGTCGCCGGCTTCTTCGTCTGGTCGACGGTGATGACGGCGCCCTTCCACGTGCCGAACACGGCGTTCGGCGGGATCGGCGTGCCGCCGGACTGCCAGTCGCCCGAGGTCGAGGCCGGGTTGTTGGTGACGTCGGTGATGAAGAGCGCCGGGAACATCGGGCGGCCGTCCGGATCGGTTCCGGCCAGCGTGCCGGTCAGAGCGGTCGCGCCGACTGCGGGACTCACCGTGCTCCCGGGATCGGTCAGCAGCGACGAGATCGAGTAGGTCGAGGTCGACGTCCCCGTCGCGGTCTTGACCACGATCTGCCGAACGCCGAGCGTGAGCGCGTGCTCGTCGTTGTACCAGACCTTGATCGTGTCTCCCGCACCGGTGGCGATGTTCGGCGCGAACGCGCGCAGCACGGTGCTCTCGCTGAAGGTCACGCTCGTGAGCGGGTTCGAGCTCACGTACGGATACCCGAGCGTGCAGAGGCCCGGCGTGATCGGCGTCGTCGTCGTCCCCGTCGTTGTCGTCTTGGTGGTGGTCGTGGTTGTCGTCGTGGTCGTGGTCGCCGGCGACGTCGTCGTGGTCGGCGCAGTCGTGCTGCCACCTCCGCCGCCGCCACCGCCACCGCCGTTGCAGGCGCTCGCAGCGCTGTTGACGAGGTAGGCGACGCCTCCCGTGCCGGCGCACGCGATGGCCTTCACGCCGACGCTGATCGAGTCGATCCCGAGGACGCGGCCGAAGATGGTGTCGACGGAGGTGTGCTGCGTGACCTGCACGGCATTCAGCGACGGGCCGCAGGTGCCGAGGCACTCCGGCGTGACGGCCGCGTCGACGCTCGGCAGGCTCCCGTCGGCGTTTCGGCCGCCTGCGCCGCCGCCGTACTGGCCGCCGAGGGAGACCGCCTGCGCCGTGTCGGGAAGCGCGCCCGCGGCGGCGAGCGCCGATGCGTCCGCGGATGCCTGCAGCGAGCGCTGTGCGAAATACGCGCGCCCGACGTCGACCGTGAACGCGGCAGCGCCCAGCAGCACGGTGAGCATGAGCGCGAAGAGAACGGTGACTTGCCCGTCACTCGTTCGGAGTGTCTTTCTCCACTTCCCACCGAACATGTGCCGATGAGAGGTGTGCGATAGCGCGTTTCTTTCGCCGCAGGGGGTCGATCACTCGAAGCAGTGAATGCCGACGTGAAGAGAGCCGATGGGACGCTCGTCGCACGATGCAGGGTCGCGCGCACGCCGTGGACGCGTGCGCGCGGCCTCTTGGGTCGATCGAGCCTCGCGCGCGATGAGGGAATGCTCTTCCCCGGCACCGGCTCGATCCACATGCTCTTCATGCGCTTCGCGATCGACGCCGTGTTCTGCGACCGCGAGCTCGTCGTGCTGAAGGTGGTCCGCGGACTCCGTCCGTGGCGGATGGCCTCGGCGCGCGGCGCGACGGTCGTGATCGAGCTCGCCGCCGGCGCGGCGGACGACCTCGAGCCGGGCGTTCAGCTCGTGCTCTGACGCGCGATCCGCTCGAGGGCGTCGACAACCTCGTGCAGCGGCGGGCGCGTGTCGATCTCTGTCCGTCGCCCCCGCGCGGAGTAGCGGTTCGACGGTCTCGAGTACGCCGGCCTCACGCAGAAGGCGGATGCCATCCCCACGCGAGGGTCGTCTGCCCCACCTCGATGATGTACCCGTCCGGATCCCGGATGTAGCAGCGGAACTCGGCCGCATGCTTTTTCGGCGGCGTCAGGAACTCGGCGCCGCGCGACTTCCACTCCTCATAGACGGCGTGGATGTCCGCGACGCGGATGTTGAGGAAGCTGCTCACCCGATCCGGGTCCGGCGGCGTCTCGAGAGTCACCGTCGGCTTGTCGTCGGTCGGGCCTCCGCCGACGTTCATGATGATCCAGCTGTTCGCCAGCGCGACGTACGTCACCGCGTCCGCACCTTCCCCGGAGACGACCGTCTTGCCGCCGAGCACGTCGGTGTAGAAGCGGCGCGATCGTTCGACGTCCTCGACGACGATGAAATGGGCGAGGACGATGTTCTGTTCGATGTCGCTCATGCCGGCCTCCGTTGTCGTTAGGTGGTTCAGGCGGTCGTGGTCGGGATGGCCTCCGGCGCGGCTGCCTGTCGGTTGGACACGAGCAACCACGAGACGATCGCGGCTGCGGCCGAGAGGCTGCCGATGGCGATCATGGCCTGGCGATAGCCGTGCGCCAGGCCCTCGGCGAGAGTGCCTCCTGCGCCGAGCCCGATCAGCACGGGCACGAGCGCGACCACGATGACGGAACCGACGCGTGCCGCGGCGTCGTTGATCGCGGACGCCTCGCCGAGGTCGGAATCGCCGACGGCCGCAAGAACTCCCGCTGTGAGCGGGGCGACCATCAGGCCGAGCCCGACGCCCTCGACGAGGACCGCCGGCAGAACGTTGCCGACGTAGTGGGAGCCGGGATGAACCTGCGCCAGCCAGATCTGCGCGCCCGCGATGAGGAGCATCCCCGTGCCCATCATGCGCCGCACTCCCAGGCGCGAGACGAGCGCGCCGCTGATGGGAGCGAGCACGATGAAGACGAGTGTCGACGGAATGAGCGCGGCTCCCGCCTGCGCGGCCGTGTAGCCGAGTCGTAGCTCCACCTGGACCGTGACGAGATAGTTCCCGGCCGCCAACGCTCCGTAGAGAAGGAGGGTCGCGGCGTTGATCGCGTCGAACTGCCGCGAGACGAACAACGACAAGCGCAACATCGGAGACTTCTGCCGCTGCTCGGCAGGCACCAGCGCGACGAGCGCGGCGACGCCGATGACGAGCGCGACGATGATCTTCGGGCTGGACCAGCCCGCGCTCGGTCCTTCGGTCAGGGCATAGATGACCCCGCCGAGGCCGAGGACGGCGAGGGGCGGCCCCACGAGATCGAGCGAGGCGGACCGACGGCTGGCGCCCGTTTCGGGGACCGGGCGGAGCGCGACCAGCGACAGGACGATCAGCGGCAGGTTGACGAGAAAGATCCATCTCCAGGACGCGTGGTCGACGAGCCAGCCGCCCAGGAAGGGACCACCGCTGACCGCGAGCGTCTCGATGCTCGCCCAAAGGCCGATGCCACGCGCGCGATCCGATTTGCGAAGCGTCCCGTTGAGCAACGCAAGGCTCGTCGGGGTGACGAGCGCCGCGCCGACGCCCTGAAGCGCGCGGCCCGTGATCAGCACAGCCATCGACGGCGCCGCGGCGCACAGGATGGATGCGCCGAACATCACACCGAGCCCGATGACGAGCAACCGCTTCCACCCCAGGCGATCCGCGAGAGCTCCGGCCACGAGCAACAGTCCCGCCACGGCGAGGAGGTAGCTCGTGAGCGTCCACTGGATGGCCGCGACGCTCGCGTCGAAATGTCTCCCGATGGCGGGAACCGCCACGTTGATCACCGCGGCGTTGTACGAGGCGACAGCGGATGCGAGCACCGTCGCCGCGATCAGCGAGGCCCCGGTCGCGCTCCGGAGCGGTGCGAGCGATGTGTCCTGCCCGTCGGGCATGGATCCTCCTACCAGTAGGTCGGGATCAGGGACGCGGGGCGGCGCCGCCGACTCCAGGCAAGAAGCCCATCAAGACGATCGCCTTCGCCT
>JAFALP010000402.1 GCA_019234175.1 Actinomycetota bacterium
TTCTCTCGTCGAGCGACGAGGAGGAGCGATGCCGCAGGTCGAGAGCAAGAACCGGGCGACGTCCGATCCGGGGGCGCGCAAGAGCGTCCTCGCGGACATCAAGAAGAACGACATCGAGGACGTCCTCCTCTGGTTCACCGACCTCGAGGGGCATCTGAAGAGCTTCTCCATCACCGTCGGCGAGGTCGAGGGAGCGCTCGACGACGGCATGGGCTTCGACGGGTCGTCGATCACCGGCTTCAACGCCATCGAGGAGTCGGACATGGTCGCGATCCCCGATCCGGACACGTACCGCGTCCTGCCCGACGGCCGCGCCGCGCGCATGATCTGCGACGTCGTCACGCCGGACGGGAAGGCGTACGACGGCGACCCGCGCCATGCGCTGCGCCGCGCGCTCGAGCGGATGCAGTCGATGGGCTTCGACACGTTCAACGTCGGCCCGGAGGCGGAGTACTTCCTCTTCAAGGACGAGCACGGCACGGAGACGCTCGACGAGGGCGGCTATTTCGCGCAGACGACCATGGACGCGGCCACGTCCGTGCGCCGCGACACGATCCGAGCGCTGGAGACGATGGGCATCCCCGTCGAGTACCACCACCACGAGGTGGGCCCGTCGCAGCACGAGATCGACATCCGCTTCGCGAACGCGCTCGACATGGCGGACTACATGCTCACGTACCGCCTCGTCGTGAAGGAGGTCGCGAAGCAGCACGGCTATCACGCCACGTTCATGCCGAAGCCGCTCTTCGGCGAGAACGGGTCGGGGATGCACACGCATCAGTCGCTCTTCACCGACGGGCGCAACCAGTTCTTCGACGCCGACGACAAGTGGCACCTGTCGGAGGTCGGCAAGCAGTTCATCGCCGGCCAGCTCCGCCACGCGCGCGAGATCGCCGCCGTGTTCGCCCAGTGGGTGAACTCGTACAAGCGGCTCGTTCCCGGCTACGAGGCGCCGGTCTACGTGGCGTGGTCGCAGCGCAACCGCTCCGCGCTCATCCGCATCCCGCTGTACAAGCCGGGCTCGGAGCAGGCGACGCGCGCCGAGCTGCGCTGCCCCGACCCTGCCTGCAATCCCTACCTGACGTTCGCGTGCCTGCTGCACGCCGGCCTCGAGGGGATCGAGAAGGGCTACGAGCTGCCGGATCCGATGGAGACGAACCTCTACCACCTCACGCCGGAGCAGCGGCGCGAGCGCGGCATCGTCTCGCTCCCGGAGACGCTCGGCGAGGCGATCGACGAGCTGTCGCGTTCCGACCTCGCCCGCAAGGCGCTCGGCCCGCACATCTTCGACCACTACGTCGACCTGAAGCGCAAGGAGTGGGACGAGTACCGCGTCCAGCTCACCGACTGGGAGATGAAGAAGTACCTGGCTGTTCTCTAAGTTGAAGTGCTGCGCACTTCCAACTTCTGAGGTTGCGTTGCTCAGCGCGCGTCGGCGGCTGGCGGAGGTTCTTCAGGCCCTTAACGACTCCGAGGCGCTCAAAGAACGCCTCGGGTCGGCCGTCAGTTGGGCTCGTCTCCGCAGAGGACGAGCCGGGACGATTGTGTCAGATCGGTCAACGCCGCGCGAGCGGTTACAGAAAAGACCGAATTGCGTCCCGGTCGACCCGCAGGCCGATGACCCCGGAGGAGCCGTCGATCTGGTCGATCGTGTCCGCCGGGACCATCCGGCGGCGGCGCGAGAAGAGGCCGGACTTGACGGAAAGGGCGTCCGGAACGTCCGGAGCGGTGCCGTACATGGGGCATTCGACCTTGCCGACGACCCGTCCCTGCCTGTCGGCGACGATGTAGCCGGCGGTCCGCCGGAGGTCGATGGCAACGGCGCTCATGGTGAGGACGCTATTCCCGCCTTGCAAAGTTTCTCGCAGGCTGGCGGTAAAAGGTTTGTTAACAGGGCTCGGATTCCTGCCGACCGCCCCTCCGTACGATTGGCGGCATGGAGGCGACCGAGCGGCATCTCCGGCTGCTGACCGAGACCACGGCGGCGATCAACTCGTCCCTGGACCTGGAGGAGGTCCTCCACCTGATCGCCACGCGCGTAGCCGAGGCGCTCCACGCCGACGCGTGCTTCGTGTACCTGTACGACGAGCGTGCGGACGAGCTCGTGCTGCGTGCGACGTTCGGCACGAGCGTGGACGAGATGACGAAGCGGCCGCGCCTGCGCCCGGGCGAGGGCATCACCGGCGTGGCGGCGGCCGAGCGCGCTCCGGTGATGATCCCGTCCCACGCGCATCTCGATCCCCGCTTCAAGTTGTTCCCGAACCTGCCGGAGTCGCAGTACGAGTCGATCCTCGCCGTCCCCATCCTCGTGCACGGTGAGCAGCTCGCCGGCGCGCTGAACGTCCGCACGCGCGCGGCGCGCGAGTACGACTCCGCCGAGATCGGCCTCCTCGAGGCGATCGCCGACCAGGTGGCGCAGACGATCGTGCACGCGCAGCTCTATTCGCAGGCGCAGCGCCGGGTGGCGGAGCTGGAGGCGCTCGCGCGCATCTCCGAGGCGGTGTCCGAGTCGCTCTACCTCGAGGAGTCGCTCGAAGCGATCGTGAAGACGACCATGGACGCGGTCTCCGCGACCGGTGCCGCGCTCGTCCTCGAGGACGGACGAATTGCGTGGCCGGAGGGACGCGCGGGCGCCCACGCCGTGCGGACGCCACTGCGGTGGCGCGGCCGGCAGATCGGCGAGCTCGTCGCCGACCGGGACGTCCCGTTCTCCGACGACGACCGCGCGCTGCTGGAGGCGATCGCGCACCACGCCGCCGTGGCGCTCGAGCACGGCCGTGCGGTGATGCGCGGCGTGCTCGCGCAAGAGATCCATCATCGCGTGAAGAACAACTTGCAGACGGTGGCGTCGCTGCTCCGCCTGCAGTCGCGCGCGGAGGGCGTCGACCCGCGCGAGGCGTTGGAGCACTCCGTCAACCGGATCCTCGCCATCGCCGCCGTGCACGAGGTGCTCACCGAGCAGCGCGAGGAGGACGTCGAGCTCGCCGACCTCATCGACCGTTTGCGCGCGAACATCGTGCAGGGGCTCGGCGCGGGACGTGACGTTAGCGCCGAGCTTCAACCCGTGTCGCTCGCAGGGCAACGTGCCACCGCCCTTGCGCTCGTGTTCAGCGAGCTGCTGCAGAACGCGCTCGAGCACGGGGAAGGGGCCGTGCGCATCGAGCTTGCGCGACGCGACAGCGACGTCGTGCTCGCGATCGAGGACGAAGGCGACGGGCCGGGTGGGAGCGCCGGCGGGACAGGCCTGTCGATCGTGCGTGCGCTCGTCCGGGACGAATTGCAGGGGAGCTTCGACTTCCGCCGCGACGGCGGTACGTGCGCGGAGGTCGTCTTCCCCGCGTGAGGACCCGCGAAGTGATCATCTTCGTGCGACGCGGCGACGAGGTGCTCATCGTCCATCGCTCGCCGGACCAGGGCGGGTACTGGCACAGCGTCGCCGGCGGAGTCGAGGAAGGCGAGACCGACACGCAGGCCGCCGTGCGCGAGCTCCGGGAGGAGACGGGCCTCGACACGAACGTCATCCCGCTCGACCGCCCGTTCGACTACGACAGCATGCACGTGGAG
>JAFALP010000101.1 GCA_019234175.1 Actinomycetota bacterium
CCGGCGCCGGTCCAGAACGCGATCATGGCGAAGACGAACGGCAAGTTTCCCGGTGAGATCGACTGCGCGAAGATGCTCGCGCCGAGGACGTGCCGCAGCAGGAAGCCGCCGGGGCTGACCACGGGGTCGAGCATGAACAGCCAGACGAGGACCGCAGCGGCGCCCGCGAGGGCGCCCGGCATGTAGAAGACGAACCGGAACGTCGACGAGACGCGGTTCGCGCGGCCGTGGAGGAGCAGCGCGAGCCCGACCACGAGCACGACGAGCGCGCCGAGCCAGACGCTCGTGTACAGGAGGACGTGCTTGAACGCGGGGACGAAGCGATAGTCGTCATACGTCCGCACGAAGTTGTGGAACCACGCCCAGCTGCCGTTCGCATTCGTGAAAGCGAGGTCGAGGGCGTACGCCGTCGGCGCGACGCCGAACAGGATCAGGAACGGCAGATACGGAAGGACGAACGGCAGGCCCCGCGGGACGCGGAGGCCGCGCAACCGCGCGGCCTCCGCATGCTCCTCGGTCAGGGCGGACGAGGTCACAACGTCAGTGAGACACGACCTTGTAGCCCGCCGCCTGCGCAGCTTGCGAGAGCCCTTGCCCCAGTGCCGGAAGCAGCGAGCTCAGCGACTTCCCGCCCACGAGCTGCGTGACCACCGAGTTCGACCAGACGGGCTGATCCGGATAGGTCACGAGGCCCCAGCCCTGCCAGATCTGGTTGGCCGCCTTTCCGATCGCCGCGCCGGGCGGCGAGGCGAAGAACGGATCCTTGCCCAGCCAGGTGAGCCACGCCGTCGCGGCCGGGGTGTAGGACGGCAGCCCCGGGGCGATGGCGCTGTAGTCGGCCACGTGGGTGTTCAACTTCGCGGCCGCCACGTTCCACTGCACGAAGTCGACGGCCGCGGCCATGTTCTTCGTGTGCCTGGAGATGATCCACGGCCCACCGCCGACCTGGCCGGTGACGACGGGCTCGCTCCCCCAACGCAGCGGCGTCGTGGCGGTCCACTCGCCGGCCGGCAGGTGCAGCGTGTCGCGGAAGAGCGAGAGGGCGTACCACGCCGGCCCCGGCATCATCACGATCTTGTCGGCCGAGCCGCCGTACTCCTTGGCGAAGTCGGGAGAGAACACGGTGATGTCGGACACCGACTTGTTCGCGATGAGCGGATCGAGCAGGTTCGCCATGCGCGTGCAGTGCACGTCGGATGCGTTGATGAGGACCGTGGTCGGGCCCTTCAGCGTCGAGAGCGGGCACCGGTCGGCCCAGAGGTACAGCCAGTGGCCGAACGAGTCGCCGACCGTCCCGACGATGTAGCCCGGGTGGTTCTTCGCGACGTCGTCGCCGATCTGCGCCCATTGCTGCCAGGTCGTCGGGACCTGATAACCGAACTGCGACATCAGCTTCTTGTTGTAGTACAGGACCTCGGGCGCCAGGTTGTCCTGGACGCAGACGAGATGCCCGTCCACCGTGCACTGCCCGATCGACGGCTTCGGGATCTGCTGGAGGATCTTCGTCGGGAAGACGCCGTTCTCGAGATCCGCGGCGTAGTCGAACGGCTTCTGCGCCATCCACACCGGATCGTTCACCTGCTCGCTGAAGATGACGTCCGGCCAGCCATGACCCGTGCGGTTCCACAGCTGGATCTTCGCCTGCAGCGTCGTCGCTCCGTTCGAGTCGCCGTCGAAGGTGACGATGTTCAGCTTGACGTTCGGGTGGGTCTTTGCGTACAGCTTCGCCGCCGGCAGACGGACAGAGTCCACCCAGACGGTGAGCGAGCCGGAGACGCCGGCATGGCGTGCGGCGCCGCCCGCAGACGCCGCGACAAGCGAGATGGCGACCGCGGTGACGAGCGCGACCAGGGCGAACGCTCGACGATTGATCTTCATGTCTGCTCCTTTACGCACGATGCTCGTAGACGAAGGCGGGCAACGCAATGCCCGGATCGGTCGGGGCGTGGACGAGGCCATCCGGCCCGACCCGCGGCTCGCGGATCGCCGGATTCGATGTGACGAGTGACTCGTAGTACGTGCAGTTCGGAATGGCCATGCAGAGATGCACCGCCGGCTCGGTCGGCCCGTGCACCTCCGCACGAAGCCGGAAGGAGTCGGCGAGATGGGCGATGCGCATCGCCCCCGTGATCCCGCCCCTGTGGTTCGCGCTCGTGCGGACGTAGGACGCGCAGCCGGACGCGATGAAGTCCGCCGTGTTCAGGTGACTGCCATCGGAGGTCTCGCCGACGAGCAGCGGCACATCGACACGTTCGGCGAGCCACTTGTACGCGGTCACGTTGAACTCGCGCATCGGCTCCTCGTACCAGAGGTAGCCGGACTCGCTCAGCGCATGACCGAGATACACCGCGTCGGGCAGGTCGAAGGCGGCCGAACCG
>JAFALP010000289.1 GCA_019234175.1 Actinomycetota bacterium
GCTGCCGTCGACGCCCGCCGATGCGAGCGGGGCCGGGAGGTGCGCGGCGATCGTGCTCACCGACACGCTCGCCGGATACGCGGCGCGGACGGGATAGACGCCGCTCACGTCGGGGTCTCGCGCGAGGAGGGCGAGCGCGTCGGGCGACAACGCCGCCGAGAAGCCGTCGAGCACGCGCGCGAAGCGCTCCTCGGGATGGACGACGAGACCCTGGAGCGCGAGCCGCGTGAGCAGGAGCTTTTGCGCCGTCTCCGAAGCCTTCGTCCACGCCTGCTCCTGCTCGATCTCGACGGCGCCGCCGGCGGCGGCGACGCGTTCCGCGAGCGACGGTGTTCGGAGCACGACGATGTACCGCCCAGCGATCGGCACCGCCGGCCGCAGGTCGACGATCGCCCGCCAGGACGACGCCTCGGAGACGACCGGCACGCGGCCGTCGCTGCGCGCCAGGATCGCCGCGGTCGCCGCCGCCGCGACCACGGCGAACACGACGAGGGCCCGCGTCTCAGCGCGATGCGTACGCATCGAGCCCGAGGTACCCGGGATACGCGAGAGCAGACGTGAATCGCGCAGCCGAGGCGATCATCGCGGCGTTGTCGGTGCACAGCGCCAAGGGGGCGAGCGCCGCGTCGGGGAGCGCGGCGCGGAGCTCCGAGTTCGCCGCGACACCGCCGACGACGGCGATGCGCTACGATCCCGCCGCCTCCCGGACACGGCCGACGAGCGCGCGCACGATCGCGTGCTGGTACGACGCCGCCAGGTCAGCGCGCCTCGCGGCGAGCTCGTCCGCCGAGAGATCCCGGGTCGCGTACAGCAGTGCGGTCTTCAGGCCAGAGAATGAGAAGTCGAGACCGGGAACGCGCGCGACGGGAAAGTCGTATGCCTCCGAGTCTCCGTCGCGGGCGAGGAGGTCGAGCTCGCGACCGCCGGGGTAGCCGAGGCCGAGCAGCCGCGCGCCCTTGTCGAACGCCTCGCCGGCGGCGTCGTCGAGCGTCGTCCCGAGGACCGTCTCGTCCTCGTGCGACCTGACGTCGAGAACCATCGTGTGGCCGCCGCTCGCGAGGAGGCACACGAACGGCGGCTCGAGCGGGTCGGGCTCGAGGTAGAGCGAGGCAACGTGGCCGCGCAGGTGGTCGACGGGAACGAGCGGCAGACGGCGCGACCATGCGATTGCCTTCGCCGCCGCGATCCCGACCAGCAGCGCGCCGACGAGACCCGGCCCCTGCGTCACCGCCACGCGGTCGACGTCCGCGAGCGTCGCACCGCCCTCGTCGAGCGCATCCCGGACGACGGGCGCGACGAGCTCGAGATGGCGCCGGGACGCCACCTCGGGGACGACGCCGCCGTAGCGCGCATGCAGGTCGGCCTGCGAGGAGACTACGTTGGCGCGGATCTCGCCCTCCTCGGTGACGAGCGCCGCGGCGCTCTCGTCGCAGCTCGTCTCGAGCCCGAGGATCAGCGGGCGACCGGGTCCTTCCACATGATGAGCGCGTCCTCGCGGTTGTCCGTGTAGTAACCGCGGCGGATCCCGCGCGCCTGGAAGCCCAGCCGTTCGTACAGCGCGATGGCGACCGTGTTCGTGACGCGGACCTCGAGCGTGTAGCCGCGCCGCGCGTCGTCCGCGGTGAGCTCGAACAGCCGCTCGAGCAGCAGCGTCGCGATTCCGTGCCCACGGTGATCCGGATCGACGGCGACGTTCATCACGTGCCACGCATCGACGTAGCGGGAGACGATCAGGTAGCCGCGAAGCGTCCCCGCGTCGTCCTCCTCGTCGGCGCCGAACGCTCCGAGGCAGATCGAGCTCGGCTTTGCGAGCTCTCCTGCGAACATCGACCGCGACCACGGCGTGCGATACGAACGCCGCTCGATCTCCTCGATGGCGACCAGATCGGAAAGGCCCAGCCGGCGAAGCTCGAGCGTCGTCACCCGAGGCTCCGGTCGGCGTCGGGAACGCGCAGGTAGAGCGGCTCGATCCCATCGACGGGGCCGAGCGGACCGGCGAGTTGCGCATGGAAGCGCGCGCGGGGAACGTGGCGCTCGTCGTCGTCGGGCGGGACGACGCCGCCGCGGCTCTCCAGCTCCGCGCGGTAGCGGCGCGCGCCGTCGCCGACGTAGACGGCTCCGGCTTCCACCGGCATGTCGCCCGGTGCGACCACCGCCGGCGCGCCGCCGGCGAGGGTGAACACCTCGTGCCTGCGCGCGTCGACCACCGGGACCGCGCCGGGCGCTCCGGCCGCGAGCGCCGCGAGCGTCGAGACGCCGGCGCCCTCGACGTCGAGCGCAAGCGCCAGGCCGCGCGCGGCTGCGAGACCGATGCGCACGCCGGTGAAGCTCCCCGGCCCCACGCCGACGGCGAGCGCGTCGATGTCCCCCGGATGCGCGCCGCTCTGGCGTAGGAGCGCGTCGACGTCCTCGAACAGCGTGCGCGCGACGGACGCACGCTCGGCGAGGACCTCGCCGTCGTCGACGAGCGCGCTCGTGGCGACGTCGGTCGCCGTGTCGAAGGCCAGCATCAGCACTCGTCGATCTCCACCACTCGCCTCGCGTCCCCAGCATGCCGCAACCGCACTCGGTAGCGCGGCGCCGGCAGGGTTCCTTCCCCCGCCTCCGGCCACTCCACGAAGGCGATGGCGTCGTCGAAGTACGGCTCGAGGTCGCCCCACTCCGCAGAGGACACGCCGTTGAACCGATACAGGTCGAGATGCGAGACCTCGGAGTCGGTCCCGTGGTAGCGGTGCCCGATCGTGTACGTCGGGCTGGTCACTCGCTCGCGCACGCCCAGCGCGGCGCACGCGCCGCGGACGAACGTCGTCTTGCCGGCGCCGAGCTCGCCCGACACCGTGACGACGTCGCCGCGGGCGAGCCGCGACGCGAGCCCGGCCGCCACCGACTCCGTCTCTTCCGGGGACATCGTCACCGTCTCGGCCACAGGTCGAAGCGTAGAGTCCCGCCATGCCTGCATACGTGATCGTCGAGGTCGACGTCCTCGACCCCGAGCAGTACGAGAAGTACCGCGCCGCCTCGCCTGAGTCCGTCGCGGCCGGCGGTGGCAAGTTCATCGCCCGCGGCGGCGAGCTCGAGGTGCTCGAGGGCGACTGGAACCCGTCCCGCCTCGTCGTGCTCGAGTTTCCCGACCTCGAGTCCGCGAATCGCTGGTACGACTCGGAGGCCTACCGAGA
>JAFALP010000429.1 GCA_019234175.1 Actinomycetota bacterium
CGTTCCCGGCCTGGCCAACCCGTCGTTTCAAGACAACGCCAACGAGGCCATCCACCGGTTCATCATGTAAAGAGGGGCGAACGCGAACCGCCATTCGCGCTCAGCTCGCTTCAGGGGGACATTCGTAAGCGCTAGTGCAACCCGCGCAGCAGCCGCGGCGTCGCGTACCACCGGAGTACGCCCTGCTCGACGTGGACGACGCCGCCCTTCTTCAGCTCCGTGTGCACGGTGTCGTCGTCTCCGCAAAGGAGGAGAGACACCACACGCGACAGCATGGGCTCATGGCCGACGAGCGCGACGGACGCGCCCTGAACGAGCGGGATCGCGTCCTTCGGCGCACGCCACGCTTCCAGCTCCTCCGCGCGCGACGGCGCGGGCCACCCCGCTTCCTCGTGCAGGATCTCAGCCGTGCGCCACGCGCGCACGTACGGGCTCGACAGCACCACGTCGACGGACGGGACGAGCGTGCGCAGTCCGCGCGCCGCTTCGCGGAAGCGCTCCTCGCCATCCTTCGTCAGCGGCCGGCCGGCGTCGTCGGGCCAGCGGTCGGCGTCGCGCTCCTCGGCGATCGCGTGACGGACGACGTAGACCTTGGTCACGCGAGAACGCGGGCGAGCGTGTCGTGCTCGCCGAGCATCCACATGTGGCCGCCTGTCGACGCCAGCTCGCGGTAGTCGGCGCCGAGCGCGTCTGCGAGCGCACGCGAATGCCGGCGCGTCACGAGCGTGTCACTCGCGCAGCCGACGACGAGCACCGGAATGCCTGCCTCGCGGATGCGCGCGCATTCACGGCGCAGATCGAGCGCTCGGACCTGCTCCGCGAGCGCCCACGCCGCGCGCGGCGCACGGGCGACTGCGGCGAGTGCGCGGGTGGCCGCGTCGCGCGGATAGACCCCGCGGGCGACCTGCCGGAGAAAGTCGACGATGCTCGCCGCGATCGGCTTCTGCAGCGGCAGCCCCGCCGGTGCAACGAGGACGAGCCGTTCGACGAGCTCGGGCGACTCGGCCGCAGCGAGGATGGCGAGGGCGGCGCCCATCGAGTGCCCGCCGAGCCGCGAGCGGCCGCGGTGGTGCAGCTCCACGTCGAGCCAGCGGCTGTACGCCGCCAGCGATCCGCCCGAGGCCGCGAAGCTCGGCGGCTCGAGCGCGCGCCACTCCGGCGGAAGGCCGGGCTCGTACAACGTGGCGGGCGCACCCCAGCCGGGAAGGAACAGCGCGGGCGACTGCATCCGCGCATCGTAGTGCCCGGCTCAAGCCGCGACCAGCGTCCGCGTCCGATCGAGGCCGAGAACCTGTCGATACGTGTCGGCGAGCGAGGCGAAGGCGGCGTCCCAGGTGCGCGCCCGCGCGGCCGCGAGGCCGGCGGCGCCGTACGAGGCGCGGCGTGCGGGACTCTCGGCCAGCTCGAGCAACGCGGCGGCGAGAAGGCCGGGATCGTCCGGAGGGACGAGCAATCCGTTCTGCCCGTGGACGACGAGCTCGGTGGCGCCGCCGGCGGCGGCGGCGACGACGGGAAGGCCGGAGGCACCCGCCTCGAGCAGCACCTGGCCGAACGTGTCGGTCGTGCTCGGGAAGCAGAAGACGTCGGCGCTCGCGTAGAGCGAGGCGAGGTCGGTACCGTGCGCCTCGCCGACGAACATCGTCCCCGCCGGAGCGGTGCGCTCGAACTCGCGCCGCGCCGGGCCCTCGCCGACGATCACGAGCCGCGCCTCGGAGCGCGCGCGGGAGACCCGGGCGAACGCGTCGAGGAGCACGCCGATCCGCTTCTCGTGCGAGAGCCGGCCGACGTAGAGGACGACGAGGCCGCCGCCGTCGAGCAGCTCCTCGCGCAGCGCCTCGTCACGTCGCTCCGGGGAGACGAGATCGGTGTCGACGCCGCGGCCCCAGATGCCGACGTCTGCCAGGCCGCGCGCGACGAGCGCGTCGGCGACGCCGTGTGTGGGTGCGAGCACCGTCGAGCACCGTCCGTAGAACCAGTCGACGTATACCTCCGTCGCTTCGGCGACGATGAGATCGCGCGTCAGATGCAGCGCATACGGGCCGAGCTCGGTGTGGTACGAGCCGACGACCGGAATGCCGAGCAGTCGCGCGACGGCGAGACCGCAGAAGCCGACCGGCCCCGGAGTGGCGACGTGGATGACGTCGGGGTTCCGTTCCTCGATGCACGCGAGCACGTCCGTCGGGAGCGGGAAGCGCAGGTCGAGCGATTCGTAGCTCGGGAGCGGGAGCGACCAGTCCGGCGGGAGCGCGATCGTCCCCGGTGCCGGCTCCTCGTGCGCGGCGACGACGACGGCGCCGGGATACGCTCCGTCCGCGGCGGCGCCGGCGAGGCGGCGCATCGTGCCGGCGACACCGTTCACCTCCGAGAACGTGTCGGTGAAGAGCAGCGCGCGCGGCGCTCTCGGCCGCGTGCCGCGCTTGCCGAAGAACGCATGCTCGATCTCGGAGAGGCAGCTGCGCGACTCGGCGTGGTGGCGCGCGGTGGCAAGGTACGGAAGCTGGAGCCCGGCGGCGAACGCGAGCGCACCGAGGCGGCGGCCCGCGCCGGGCAGCTCGGCGAGCGACATGCCGCCCGCGCGTGCGCGCTCGCCGAGAAGCCGGACGAAGCGCGCGCTCTGGTCGGCGATCTCGCGATGCCGCTCCTCCGCGTCGGTCGCGTCGTCGTCGAAGAGCGCCTCCACCTGCGCGCGGATCGTGTCCGGCAGCTCCGCGCCGGAGATGCGGTAGGCGTTCACGAAGAGCGCCGCCACCGCGTGCGCGAGCTTCGCCGTCGAGCCGTGCGCGCCGGCGACGGAGCCCTCGCCGCGCGCGACGGCGGCGAGGAAGCCGTCGACGCCCTCGCCGGGCGCGTCCGTCCACGTGGTGGCGATGTCGAGCGCGCCGTGGTCGTCGGAGCCGCCGGTGAGCGCGATGCGGCCGTCGTGCGCAGGCTCGATGCCGTGCTTCTCCGCGAGCGACGCGAGGAAGTCGGGCTTCACCGCCGCCGCGAGCCGGCACGCGAGCTCGTTCGACTCGCGCGAGCGCGCGCCGTTTCTCCCCTCCCAGACGCCGAAGAGCAGCATCATCCGCTCGACATGGCTCGCCGTGAGCGGCGGCCCCATGCGATAGAGCGGATGGGCGAGCGCGTGCGCGAGGCCGCGCTCGCGGAGGAACGCGACGAGCTCGTACACCGACGGGCGGTATGGCTGCAGATCGCGGTGGTCCTCCTCGGTGAGGTTCCAGACGAGGACGTGGAGCGGCACCTCGTCCTCGGGGAAGCGTGTCGTCACCTCGACGGAGACGAACGTGTCGGGAAGGTGCGCGATCGTCAGCGCGCCTTCGACCGTGTTGTGGTCGCTGATGGTGACGTGCGTCATGCCGCGCGCCCTGCACACGCGATACAGGCGCTCGGGCTGCGTGTACGACTCGCCCAGGCGGGCGCGACGGAGCGCGTAGTTCCCGCTGTCCGTCGAGTAGATCGAGTGGACGTGCAGGTCGCAACGACTCACTGCTCTTGCTTGTAGAGCGAGTTGCGGACGGCGGTGGCCGTTTCTCGGCCGTCGACACCACACCGCAACCTCGCGGTTACTTCATTGATGCCTCAGGCGCTGCCGGCGAGGAGCAACAGCTGGTGCGGACTGAACGGCGCGCTCGACACCGCGATCGACCCGGAGTATGGATAGTCGAGCGTGAGCGCGACGAGCAGCGCGGTGCCGACGAGCGCGGAGGCGGCGCCGATCATCACCACCTGGATGCGCTCTCCGAACGGCTTGAAGTAGAAGGTCGTGGAAAGCGCGAGGACCGCGCCGAGCACGAGCAGCACCTGGAACACGTCGGGAAGCGCGATGTTGGCGTCGTCGAGACGCGTCCTCCGCGCGACGACGAGGTCGTTGATGCGGGACAGGGTGTCGGAGTAGAACGGGTTCGAGCCCGCCGCCTTCCGCCCGCCGTCGAGGGTCGCGTACATGGCGTCGATGTCATGCCACGCCTGCAGGCTCGACTGCCCGCGCCGCATCTCCTTCCATTCCCGGCCGCGAACGTCGTCCGCGTAGATGAGCACGTCGGCGCGGATCTTCCCGGCGAGCGGCTGCGGGAGGCCGGAGCTCGTGCGCAGGACCTGGGCGAGGACAGTGGCTTCCTGCTTCGCGTCCGCGTTCGCGCGCGTGAAGTTCGTGTACAGCTGCCCGATGGTGAACGCGAGGACGAAGCTGAAGAGGCCGGACGAGATCGAGAACGCGCTCGACAGGCTCCGGCTGTCGGCGTGCGCGGCGAGGCTGGGGACGAGGCGCCGCATGAGCGCGAAGCCGCCGAGCCCGACGCACAGCGCCCCGCCGACGACGACGAGCGCGAGCGCCCACGTCGGCAGCGTGTTCAGGAGCCACCGGTCCACCCGGCGATCCTACGAGGCTCAGATGACGTCGGCTGCTTCGGCGAAGTGGCAGGCGACCGGGTGGCCCTGCCCGCGGTCGACGAGCGCCGGCTCCTCGTCCGCGCAGATCTGCTGCGCCTTCCAGCACCGGGTCCGGAACCGGCAGCCGGAGGGCGGGCTCGTCGGGTTCGGGACGTCCCCCTCGAGGACGATCCGCTGCCGCGCCCGCTCGCGCTTCGGGTCCGGGATCGGCGCCGCGGAGAGGAGTGCCTGCGTGTACGGATGCGACGGCGTGTCGTACACGTCGACACGCGTCCCGATCTCGACGATCTTCCCGAGGTACATGACGGCGACGCGGTCGGAGATGTGCCGGATGACCGACAGGTCGTGCGCGATGAACAGGAACGAGATGCCGAAGTCGTGCTGCAGCGACTCCAGCAGGTTGACGATGCCCGCTTGGATGGAGACGTCGAGCGCCGATACCGGCTCGTCCAGCACGAGCGTCTTCGGCGACAGCGAGAGCGCGCGGGCGATGCCGACGCGCTGGCGCTGGCCGCCGGAGAACTCGTGCGGATAGCGGTTGCGATGCTCGGGGTTCAGCCCCACGAGCCGGAAGAGCTCTGCCACGCGCTGGTGCCCGGCCCGGTCCCACCGCCCGTGCACACGGAGCGGCTCGGCGACGATGTCGCCGACCGGCATGCGCGGGTCGAGCGACGCGTACGGATCCTGGAAGACGACCTGCAGGTCGCTGCGGAGACGGCGGAGGGCGGCGCCGCGCTTCGTCGTCAGCTCCTCGCCGCGGAAGCGCACCGAGCCCGACGTCGCCCGGACGAGCTGCAGGATCGTGCGGCCGAGCGTCGTCTTGCCGCAGCCGGACTCGCCGACGATGCCGAGCGTCTCACCGGCCTTCAACGCGAACGACACGCCGCTGACCGCGTGCACTTCGCCGGTCTTGTGCCTGAGGAACTTGCCGCCGTACACGGGGTAGTGCTTGACGAGGTCCTCCACCTCCAGGAGGACTTCGCCGTTGCGGGCCTGCTCGGCGACGGCCATCAGCCGTGCAGCTCCGAGTCGGTGGCGGTGGCCGCGAAGATCTCCTCGCCGCGACCGGCGAGCTCCTCCGAGAAATGGCACGCCGCACGATGCCCCGCACCTTCGACGGCGCGAAGCTCGGGCTCCTCCTGGGAGCAGATCGCCTGCGCGAGCGGGCAGCGCGGCGTGAACGGGCAGCCCGGCGGAAGGTGCACGAGCGACGGCGGCGAGCCCGGGATCGGACGGAGCGGCTCGGAGGCGTCGGTGTCGAGCCGCGGCAGCGACGCGAGCAGCCCGACCGTGTACGGCATCCGCGGCGCGTAGAAGATGTCGTCCGTCGAGCCGTACTCCACCGGCTTGCCGGCGTACATCACCATGATCTCGTCGGCGAAACCGGCCATGACGCCGAGGTCGTGGGTGATGAACATCATCGCCGCCTGCGTCTCCGCCTGCGCCGCCTTCAACGCCTCGAGCACCTGCGCCTGCACGGTCACGTCGAGGGCCGTCGTCGCCTCGTCGGCGATGATCACGTCAGGGTCGTTCGCCATGGCGGTGGCGATGACCACGCGCTGCTGCATGCCGCCGGAGAACTCGTGCGGGTAGCTCTTCGCCCGCTCGGCCGCGCGCGGGATGCCGACGATCTCCAGCAGCTCGACCGCGCGCTTCCATGCCTCGTCCTTCGACACGTTGCGATGCTCGGAGATGACCTCCGCCACCTGCCAGCCGACGGTGTACACCGGGTTCAGCGAGCTCGTCGGGTCCTGGAAGATCACCGAGATGTGACTGCCGCGGATCTTCGCGAGGTCGCGGTCGCGCTTGCCGAGCAGCTCCTCGCCGCGGAAGCGCACCGAGCCGGCGACGCGCGCGTTCCGCGGCAGCAGGCCCATGATCGCGAGCGCCGTCACCGACTTCCCCGATCCCGACTCGCCGGCGATGCCGAGCACGCGGCCGGGATGCAGCGAGAAGCCGACGCCTCGCACCGCCTGCACCGTCCCCTCGTCGGTCGGGAACGAGACGGTGAGGTTCTCGACCTCGAGGACCGGCTCGCTCACGCGCGCACCCGCCTCTGCCGCGGGTCGAGCGCGTCACGCAGCCCGTCACCGATGAAGTTGACGGCCAGGATGATGACGACGAGCACCGCCGACGGGAACGCGAACAGCCACCACTCGGTCGTCGCCGCGCCCTGCCCGCTGTTGATCAGCGATCCGAGCGAGACCTCCGGCGGCTGGATGCCGAGGCCGAGAAACGACAGCGCCGACTCGATGAGGATCGCGTTCGCGACCGTCAGCGTCGCGTTCACGACGATCGGTCCGAACGCGTTCGGGATCATGTGGCGCGCAATGATCCGCGCGTCGGTCATGCCGATGGCGCGGGACGCGGTGATGTAGTCGCTCTCGCGCAATGACAGGAACGTGCCGCGCACGAGTCGAGCGAGGTATGTCCAGAGGACGCCGCCGATGACGATCGCGATCCAGAAGTAGTTGCCGTTCGAGAGCGTGTTGGCGAGCACGAGCAGGATCGCGAGCAGCGGGACCGTGAGCACGAGGTCCGTGAAGCGCATCAGCGTCGCGTCCGCGAGGCCGCCGTAGTAGCCGGCGATGGCGCCGATGATGCTGCCGACGACGGTTGCGAGCACCGTCACGATGAACGCGGTCTTCAGCGACGTTTGCGTCGCCACCAGCACCTGCGCGAACAGATCGTGGCCGATGGTGTCGGTGCCGAACGGATGGGACGCCGTCGGGCCGGTCGCGAACTGCGGCGTGATCTGTGCGTACTTCCACTTCCACACGTGCGGCGCGATGAACGAGACGAGCACGAGGATGAGGAACACGGCGAGGCCGATCAGGGCCATGCGGTGCCGCACGAAGCGGCGGAAGGCGAGGTGGAGCTGACTGCGGCCCGCGACCTCGTCCTCGGGCGGCAGCGAGCCGGGCGGCGCGGTCGCGCGATCGGCGGCCTCGTCGATCCCGGCGGTCCCGAACTGGACGCCGACGTCGCGCTGCGGCTTGCGGCCGGCGACGTTACCCATACCGGATCCTCGGGTCGAGGACCGCGTACAGAATGTCCGCGATCAGATTGAAGAGCACGACGATGGCCGCCGTGATCACGAGCCACGCCTGCACCGTGTTCACGTCGGGTGTCAACGGCCCCTGCAGGCCGCCGAGGAGGAACTGGCCCATCCCCTCCCAGCCGAAGACGATCTCGGTGATGACGGCGCCGCCGATGATGGTGGCGAAGTCGAGCGCGATCACCGTCGTGATCGGGATGAGCGCGTTGCGAAGCGCATGACGGAGCAGCACGCGCCTCCACGACAGTCCCTTCGCGCGCGCGAAGCGCACGTAGTCGCTGTTCAGCACGTCGAGGAGCGACGCGCGCTGATAGCGGCTCCACGCCGCGTACGTGACGAGCACGAGCGTGAGCACGGGCAGGATCGCGTGCTGGACGTCGTCGAGCAGCCGCGCGCCGGTGCCGCCGGTGAAGTCCGGCGTGTTGTCGCCGACCGTGTAGAGAACGGTGTGCCCGACGGCGTTGTTCACCTTGATGGCGAAGAAGTCCTTGAGGAGGATGCCGAGGACGAACACGGGCGTCGCGTAGAAGATGTACGCGAGCGCCGTCGAGACGTTGTCGTCGACCTTGTACTGGCGGACGGCGCCGAGGATGCCGAGCGCGATCGCGACGATCGCGGCGATCAGCGTGGCGGGAATGACCATCTTCATCGTCACGCCGAGCCGCTGCCAGAGCTGCGGCTCGACCGCCTGCCCGCCCGTGCTTCTGCCGAAGTCGCCCCGCACGAAATGCGAGAGCCACAGCCAGTAGCGGTCGAGCAGCGGGTGGTCGAGGCCGAGGCGCGACCGCGCCGCGGCAATCGTCGCCTGAGTCACGTGCGGGTTCGCGCGCAGCGACGCGAGCGGGTCGCCCGACTCGGCGACGAGGAGGTACGTGAGGAAGCTGGCGACGAAGAGGACGACGATGCCCGCGGCAACGCGCCTGATGATGTAGGCGCTCATGCGATAGGCGTCCTGCGCGAGCCGCCCGCTCGAGGCGGGCGGCTCGCGGTGTCAGGTGAGGAATGCACGCCGGGAACGACGCCTAGGACGCCTTGACGCCCCATTGGTTCGCGTTCCACGGGATGCCGATCGAGCTCGTGTTCGGGACGATGTTCACGTACTTCGTCGACCAGCCGTACAGCTGCGGCTGCTGGAAGAGCGGCAGCGTCGCCATGTCCTTCCAGAGAAGCCCGTCGATCCGGTTGTACAGCCCCGCCGCCTGTTCGGGATTGAGCGAGGCGAGCGCCTGGTCGAACAGCTTGTCGACCTGCGGGTCGGCGTAGTGGTCCCAGTTCTCGCCGCACACGGTGGTGTTCGTGTACGAGCAGTAGATCGGCTGGTTGGCCGACACGAACGGCG
>JAFALP010000017.1 GCA_019234175.1 Actinomycetota bacterium
CCTGGCCGTAAGCAGGTGGCAGCCGCTGTGACAGAAGTGCAACAGACGATCCACAGCGCGACGAATGTCCTGCTCTGCGGCGTGCTGGTTGGGACATGTCCCGCGGCAGCCGCCGTTACGGGGGCGCCCGGGCTACGCTCCGCGCGATGACAGACGGCGCGCCGCGGATGATCTTCCTCGGCTTCGGGAAGTACGTCCGGGCCGACAAGATCTATGCGCTCGAACCGCTCGGCGAGGGCGAGCACGGACACGGCGCCCGCACACGGGTCTACGTCGAGGGGATCAACGGCGCCATCGTCGCCTCGCGCACCGAGCGCGCCATCATCGCGGCGATGGGATCGACGCCGGCCGGCGAGTCGCGCCTTCTCGACGACGCGCTCGAGCTCGCGCAACGTGTCGCCGAAGCCGCCGAGCAGGGTCGCTTCGATGTCGGCGACCTCGGCCGTCGCGCTCGCCGCCTCCTCGCCTCCACGACCCGCGACGAAGCGCAGCAACTCTTCTGAACCTCACGCGCGACTTCTTCGCGCGCGACGTCCACGAGGTCGCGCCCGAGCTGATCGGTGCCGAGCTCTTCGTCGACGGCGTCGGCGGCACGATCGTCGAGCTCGAGGCGTACGACCACGAGGATCCCGCAGCGCACGGCTTCCGCGGCCGCACCGAGCGCAACGCGAGCATGTTCGGCCCGCCCGGCCACGCCTACGTCTACCGCTCCTACGGTATCCACTGGTGCCTCAACTTCGTTTGTGAAGACGAGGGAGTCGCGAGCGCGGTCCTGATCCGCGCTCTCGTACCGACTCAGGGGCTGGAGGAGATGCGGGCTCGACGAGGGGTCGGCGAGCCTCGTCTCCTCTGCGCGGGACCCGGCCGCCTCTGCCAGGCGCTCGGCGTCACGCGGACACACGACGGACTGCCGCTCGACGAGCCGCCGTTCGAGCTACGCGCGCGCAGCGGGCCCGCCGAGATCGTCACCGGACCGCGCATCGGGATCACGAAGGCCGCAGACCTTCCGTGGCGCTACGGCCTCGCCGGCTCGCGGTTCCTCAGCCGGCGGTTCTGAGGACGATGCGCATTCCCGGCGCGGCCGCGACACCCCACACCGGCTGCTGCGCGACGATCTTCCCCGAGTGCCCGCGCACGCGGACGCGCAGCTTCAGCGCCGCGAGCTTCGCCTTGGCGCGCGCGACCGTGAGCCCGACGAGCCGCGGCACGACGCCGTGCTGCGCCTTCGGCAGGACGAGCGTCACGTGGTCCCACGCGGAGAGCGTCCCGTTCGCGGGGATCTGCCCCACGACGACGTCGAGCCGCTCGGCGGGCCGCGCCGGCTTGTAGACGACGGTCGAGAGGAGCGGCTGCTGGTAGAGCCTCGCCTTCGCCGCCGTCAGCGTCGTCCCGCGCACGTCGGGGACGTCGACCTCGTTCTTCTTGCAATCCGCGAGCGCAGACGGCGTGTATCCGGAGAAGAAGTCGACCGTGGATGCGACCTTGCAGTATCCGTTGTCACGCTCGATCTTCCCGTCGCGGAACGTGACGCTCACCGGCGAGCCGTACATCGACGGCGGCGGCGGGAAGCCGAGCACGGGCAGCTTGAGGTACGCGAGCGCCTTCGTCATGAACGCCTTCCAGATCAGCGCCGGGTACGTCCCGCCGGCGACGGGCTTCCCGTGGAACTCGGTGCGCATCGGGACCAGCTTGTTCGGATAGCCCACCCACACGGACGCGACGATCTGCGGCGTGTAGCCGACGAACCATGCGTCGCCGTAGTTCTCGGTCGTGCCGGTCTTTCCGGCGACCGGACGCCCGAGCGCCGCCGCCGTTCCCGTTCCGAACTGGACGACGCCCTGGAGCATGCTGTCGATGATCGCCGCGCGCTCCTCCGACACCGACGCAACGGTGCCGAGCGCGGGGCGCTTGACGGGCTGGTTCTCGACGCAGGGCCCGTGCGCGAACTGCACGCACTCGATCGCGAGCGGTTCGTTGCCGGTGATCGAGCCGTCGACGCGGTAGCCGTCGTCGGCGAAGCTCGCGAACGCGCGCGCCATCTCGACCGGGGTCGCAGGCTCGCCGCCGAGGCCGATCGAGAAGTACGGCTGCAGCGGGCTCGTGATCCCGAGCGAGCGCGCCGCGCTGACGACGTTCGCGGGTCCGACGACGTTCGTCAGCTGCGCGAAGACCGAGTTGTCCGACGCAGCGATCGCCTTCACGAGGTCGATCGGGCCGAGGTACTCACCCTCGTAGTTGTTGACCTGCCACAGTCGTCCGCCGACGTCGAGCGTCACCTGCTTCGACGTGAACGTCGTCGACGGTGCGATCCCCTGCCGCAGCGCCGCCGCGAGGACGAACGGCTTGAAGGACGATCCCGGCTGGCGCTCGCCCTGCGCCGCGAGGTTGAACTGGCTCTGGTGGTAGTTCCGCCCGCCGACCATCGCGAGCACGGCGCCGGTCTGCGCGTCGATAGCGACGAGAGCGGCGTCCGGTCCGATCGACGGCGGCAGCACCTGCGCGATCGCGTCACGTGCGATCTGCTGCAGACCGAGGTCGATCGACGTCGTCACGTGCAGCCCGCCGCCGAGGACGCGCTTCGCGCCAAAACGGCCGATCAGCTGGTCTCGCACGTAGTTCGCGAAGTACGGCGCCGCAAGGCTCTCCGTCGATGGCAGGCGGACGTCCTCGGGCTTCGGCAGCGGCGTCGCGAGCGCCTGGCGGTACTGCGGCCCGTCGAGATAGCCCTGCAGCAGCATCTGCTCGAGGACGAGGTTGCGCCGCGCACGCGCGAGCTTCGGGTGATCGACGGGGTCCCAGAGGCTCGGGTCCTCGGGTATCCCCGCGAGGAGCGCCGCCTCCGCCGGGGTCATCTGCGCCGCGTCGTGGTCGAAGTACACGCGCGCCGCCTGCTCGACGCCATAGGCGCCGTTCCCGAAGTAGATCGTGTTCAGGTACGCCGTGAGGATCTTCTCCTTCGACCAGCGCTGCTCGAGCTCCCACGCGAGCGCTGCCTCGTGCAGCTTGCGCGCGATCGTCGGCGCATTTCCGTTGATGGAGTTCTTGACGAACTGTTGCGTGATCGTCGACCCGCCCTGCACAGGGCGTCCGCGCAGGTCGTTCCACGCTGCGCGGAGAATGCCGCGGACGTCGATCCCGCGGTGCTCGTAGAACCGCTTGTCCTCGATCGCGACGATCGCATGCTTGATCCACGGCGAGATCGCGGTCGAGGGGACGATGACGCGCGCCTGCGAGCCGCGCAGGATCGCGAGGATCGTGTGCCCGTCGTTCGCGTAGACGTAGGTGTTCGCCTGCGGCGCCGGCGTCTCGAGCTGCGGGATCTGCGCCGCGATCGCCGTCAGGAGCCCGAAGCTGAACGCGGCGATGCCCAGCAGCCCGAGGACGGCCGTCAGGCCGAGCAGACGGAGCTTGCGGATGCGCCGCCGTTTCGGCGCGCGGCGTCTCCGGAGAAGCGCCAAAACGCCCGCTAGTGTAGCCCCGGCCGTGATCGAAACCCTCACGCGGAACGCCGTCGACGTCCTCCCGGAGGGCGGTCTCGAGGCGAAGCTGAAGCTCGGCCGGCCCCTGCGGGTCAAGCTCGGGATCGACGTCACCTCGCCCGACATCCACATCGGCCGCGCGATCCCGCTCCAGCGCATGCGCGCCTTCCAGGACGCGGGCCACGTCGGCGTCCTGATCATCGGCGACTACACGACCAGGATCGGCGACCCGTCGGGCCGCTCCGCCGAGCGCCCGATCCTCTCCGACGAGGAGATCGACGCGAACGCGAAGACCTACCTCGAGCAGGCCATGGTCATCCTCGACCCTGACCGCACGGAGGTGCGGTACAACGGCGAGTGGCTCTCGAAGCTGACCTACGCCGAGGTCGTCCGCCTCGCGCGCACGATCACCGTCGCCCGGATCCTCGAGCGCGACGACTTCGCCAAGCGGATGGCGGCGAAGCAGCCGATCTCCGTCTCCGAGCTCCTCTACCCGCTCATGCAGGCCTACGACTCGGTCGCGATCGAGGCCGACGTCGAGCTCGGCGGCACCGACCAGCTCTACAACCTGCTCACCGGCCGCGAGGTGATGGAGCACTACGGCCTCGCACCGCAGGTCGCCCTGACGACGCCGATCCTCGTCTCCTGGGACGGGGAGAAGATGTCGTCGTCGCTCGGGAACAACATCCCCCTGACGGCCCCGCCCGAGGAGATGTTCGGCCGGACGATGCGGATCCCCGACGACCTCCTCCCGCAGTGGTGGGAGCTCGTCGCCGAGGCCGAGCCGCCGGCGGGGGAGCCGATGGCCCAGAAGCTCGCGCTCGCCCGCTTCGTCGTCGCCCGGTCGCACGGGGAGGAGGCGGCGCGGGCCGCCGAGGAGCACTTCACCCGGGTCGTGCGGCGGCACGAGGCGCCCGACGACGTTCCGGAGGTGCAGCTCACGGTCGACCCGATCCACCTCCCGAAGCTCCTCGTCGACGAGTTCGGGGTCGCGACGACCTCCGAATCGCGCCGGCTGATCGCGCAGGGCGGCGTCAAGCTGGACGGCGAGGTCGTGACCGAGCTCGACCTGCCGCGCGACCGCCTGGCAGGCCGGCTGCTGCAGGTCGGAAAGCGCCGTTTCGGGCGCTTGACGGCCGTCTGAGCCTGCTATAGTTCGCGGGCCGTCCAGACGGACGGCGGGGAAACGCCCCCAAACCTCGACGTTCAGGAGCTCTCCGAACCAACTCGTATCCGATACGATGTGGTGCAGATGGAGGGCCTCTGGCGCGAGTCGGAGGCTTTTTTTCGCCGTCAGAGCGGCACCGGTCTTTGAAAACTCAACAGCGAACGTTCAAACGTCGAGAACCTCGAGCGTGTGGCTTCGGCCACCTGTGAGAGGCATATCCTCGTCGTGACTTCGGTCACGACCTTTGAGCACGAGCTCGAAGTGAAAAGACCGCCGGCCTAGAGCCGGCAACAAGTCCTTCACGGAGAGTTTGATCCTGGCTCAGGACGAACGCTGGCGGCGCGCTTAACACATGCAAGTCGAGCGAGAACCGGACCTTCGGGTCCGGGGACAGCGGCGAACGGGTGAGTAACACGTGGGTAATCAACCCCTGACACCGGGATAGCCCGGGGAAACCCGGATTAATACCGGACGGCCCAGCAGCTCTTCGGGGCGGCTGGAGAAGGTAGCTTCGGCCTCCGGTCAGGGACGAGCCCGCGGCGGATTAGCTTGTTGGTGGGGTAACGGCCTACCAAGGCGACGATCCGTAGCTGGTCTGAGAGGACGATCAGCCACACTGGGACTGAGACACGGCCCAGACTCCTACGGGAGGCAGCAGTGGGGAATCTTGCGCAATGGGCGAAAGCCTGACGCAGCGACGCCGCGTGAGGGAAGAAG